>JAUXSJ010000325.1 GCA_030679615.1 Parachlamydiaceae bacterium
AAAATTTTGTACACAAGTAGAGGATTTTCTTTTAATTTGAATTCTAAAATCTCATCAGTGTGCATCCATTCAATTTGATCATCATTTTTACCAACTAGGATTTTGGACATTAAATCTCTAATTTTGGACGCAGTTTCTTCTGAGATATTGATTCCCTTTGCCAGTTTCTTCTCAAGGTCAATTAATCGAAAAGAATGTTTAGAACGTAGTACTGCTTTTGTAATTAACATTGCTAGAGGAAGAATAACTGTAAAATAAGATAAAACTTTTCCAATTCTACTTAATAAGGAAGTATTTGTTTCGTCTAAAAGGACATTTTCATATTCTTTATTTTTTTTCCCTTGAATAATATGAGCCTTTTTTCCTCCTAAATAAAAATAATTATCAACTTTTTCTAAAGCAAATTGACTAAAAGTTTTGTTTTCCCCGTACTTAACTGCTGTAAAAAATCCTATGCTATTTGACATTACTAATTCCTGATTTTTAATTTAATTTATATTTAAGCTGATTAATAATTTACTCTTTTAATTTATAAATTTCAATTAAACTTTTAAACTACCGATTTTCAGATACCATCAGTAAAGGGCGAATCAGTGTTCTTAATGTGTTACTTTTATTTTAACCTCTGTTCTTACTTACAGTTTAAACTTTAAAATAGAATTTAATTTTAGTTATTGCTCTAATCAATCCTTATTACTTAAAAAGCTTAGCGAACGCAAAAAAGCTTTAACAACAGTTGAAAAACGTTCTGGTTGGTCGTAAGGAATTCCATGACCTGCTTCCTCGATCTGTGCTACCTCTAAGCGTGGATTAAGACTAGCTAGTTCTGTGGCTACCGCAAGAGAAACAACTCCCTTAACACCCCCTATGATGAGTAAGCTTGGAATAGCGAGTGAGCAGATTAGTTGCCTATAGTCAGGATTGGGCGGAGTCAAAATGTCAAGGGCATGAATGCTAGTTTGAAATCTTGCCTGTACGAATATTTCAATAAGTTCTGAAGAGCGGTGGCAATGTCGAGTTCGAAGTTCGGCCAAGAAATCTTCCCTTGAGCCGTTTAGAATTCGATGATGCTGAGCTGAGACATCACTCTCGTAAACTTCTTGTTGACGTTGTGGTGTCAAGAAAGTTGGATCAACCAAAATAAGCCCTCGCAATGATTGGAGATTCTGATTGGCAGCCATAGCCGCCGTCATGCCTCCCATAGAATGACCAAGTAACACTGGGTTGTTGAGTTTAAGAAGTTCTACAAGGCTCAAGACATCAGTGGCAAGTTTGTCATAAGAATAGCCTTGATCTGGTGCACTTGAGTTTCCATGGCCTCTGGCATCAGGCATGATCACATCGTAATCCACCTCTAACGCTTCCGCTAAATTAGTCCAGCACTCTCCATTCATCATTAGTCCATGCAGCAAAACAACAGGTGGTTTGTCTCCGCCGGTTCGAAGATAGTGTATGTTGATCCCATTTGCCTGACAGATTCCTGTTGCCCATCTAATCATCGCTACCTCTGTTGAACCAAGATAAATGATTTGAATAAATTTTTAAAAAACCATAGCGAAAAGAGACAAAGCTCTCAAGTAAAAGTTATGATTCACTGAGTTCCAAACCCCCTAGTAAACTGGGTTTAATCTGAACGAGATTTCAAACTAGAAACTGATTTGCTTACACACCCTTGGTCTATCCCCTTCTAAAACTGAGTGAAGGAAATTACAAATTCTGCTATAAATTATACTTAATTTCATAGTTAACAAGAACATATGATTATTAAAAAAACAATCGAAGTTATCCTTATTCCTACATTGGTCAATAATGTTCACATTAAAAGCAGAACTTAGGCTTAAACTCCAAATTTATTATCAACATTTTTCCAGAAGTAAATTATTCGAATGGATTTCACAAGATATCGAGACAGAAAAGTTCTTATGATTCAAAAACGCCGTCCAAAAATTTCTATTTATATTGCAATGAGCATCGATGGGTATATCGCCCGAAAAAATGGCGGGCTCAATTGGTTAGAATACGGGCATACAGGTGATGAAGATTATGGATTCAAAACATTTATCAAAAACATTGATGTTTTAGTTCTTGGTAAAAATACTTATGAAGTAGTTTCCAAATTTGATAAATGGCCATATGAGGGCAAAAGAGTTATTGTTCTTAGTAAAACATTAAAAGAGGTTAGAAAGGAAGCTGAACTATTTTGCGGTCAATTGACTGATCTAGTTTCGATCCTTTATTCTGATAATAGCAAGCACATTTGGGTAGATGGAGGTATTACCGTATCTAAGTTCTTAGAAGCCGGACTGGTAGATGAAATCACTGTATCCATTATTGCTATAGTATTAGGATCAGGAATTCCCCTCTTTAACCCTATGGATAATGAACACAAGTGTCGCCTATTGTCCACTCAATCTTATCCAAGCGGATTAGTGCAATTAAAATATGAGGTGGTAAATGACTGTTAAAAGTGAGCGACTTATTTACGCCCTTAGTATGAAGATGATTTGGAGCTTATCGTTGAACTTTTTTCAGATTCACACGTCATGAAACATTTAAATAGTACTTATAAACAACTTCTAGATCTTCAAAACGCAACTTTTTCACGGATTGACATGAAGATGCAATGGTTGCTGTCGTCTATAAAATTAACCAATTTAATGGAGAACAACTCATTTTAAAGATTTGTGATCGCTCAAATGATTACTTACGCGAAGTACATTTCTTGAAGCACTTTTCTGGGATTTTACCCGTTCCAAAAATCATCCAAGTTGTAGAACCAACTGAAGGTGTACATGGAGCAATTTTGATGGAGTACTTACCCGGAAAGCTTCTTAAAGCAGAAGATCTTACATACCCACTAGCATATGAAATCGGTCGCTGTCTCGCAATCATTCATCTTAGTCGCTTATCAGGCTATGGAGACCCTATACAGAATGATTTAACAACCAATCCTTCCTCTTATTTTACTATGAAGTTTGAAGAAGGGTTGGAAGAGTGCGGAACTCACTTACCTATTTATCTAATTAAAAAATGCTTGGCTTATTATAAAGAAAACATCGATCTTTTAGCTGCGGTAGATGGACCATGTATCGTACATCGAGACTTTCGTCCCGGTAATATCATCGTTCATGAAAATAAGTTACAAGGAATTATTGATTGGGCTGGAGCGCGTGCAAGCTTTGCTGAAGAAGATCTATGCTCATTAGAACATGGTGAATGGTCTAAAAACCCTCATTTTATAAAACCCATTTTGGCTGGATATACAAGCATCCGTCCATTGCCTGACTATATTCGCCTTGTTCCTTTCTTTCGTCTTAACAGAGCAATTGCCATCATCGGTTTTACAGTTAAACGAAAAACTTGGGACAATCGAGATTCTCGTATTTACCAATATAATCGTCAATTTCTTGAAAATCTTTTAACCATATTGTGATGTAGTTATAAGATACATTATCCATAATTTTCCCTAAAAATTAGCTTATTTGTTGAAGTAGATGCTGCATGTCTAGATATGCCCAATATTCTACTATCTTGTCATCATCAATACGATAAATTGTTACGCCGCTGTAAGATACAGATTTACCTGTCGGTTGTATTCCTTTGAATTGCCCAGTATGAGTTCCGTTTGCAAACCATTGAATAACAACAAGATTTTTTTCACAAATGATCGATGTATTCTTTACTAATAAATCAGGGAAAGCACTTAACCAGGTTTGAACAATATTTTTCATTGCTTCTGGCCCATAAAAATTTCCGAGCAGGCTATGTATAACGCATTTTTGATGAATTAGGCCATCAATTACTCTTAGGTCCTTATCATCCCATACTCCCATAGCATAAGTTTCAGCTATTCTTTTTACGACTTCTCTTTTGTTTGTAGATTGAGATTCTGAAGCATTAAGTTTGTTATCATCAAAAATCATTGCTTTGATTGCTTTTAGAGCTTCAGGAAAAGTTTCTTTATAGTAGTCACCTCCAAAATGTCCCTCGTCTGTTGATTCATGGTATTCCGTATTAAGTTTATCATGGACGTAGCGTGCTTCCGAGACAGGAATCCAGGGATCATTAAGTCCTGCAAATTGAATAATCCATTGTTGATTTTTCTTGATTGCATTCCAATCCCAAGGAGTGTCAAAATAACCACTTAATTTTTCATTTTCTAAACCCAAATCCGTATGGTAAGCTCCAACTAAAACAGATCCTAAAATTCGATTGTTTTCAGCAAACTTCATTGCAGCAATTGCTCCTGAGGAATGCCCTATAATAATTGTTTTGTCGTCTGCTTTTAAAGTATCTTTTAAAAATGGAATCCAATAAGACGCTCTAGCTAAATCAGCATCAGGAAATTGAGGAGCTTCAACTTTAATTCCGATTTTCTCTAATTCTAACTTGAGATAAGGTAACCAATTATCCGTCGGTTTCCCACCCCCATTTCCATGAATTAAAATAGCTCTGATCAATTTTTACTCCTGCAGTTTTTTCTAAATCAATTGATTATTTTTAGTCTTTTATATAGCCGATTAAATTACATTTGATAATTTTTGACCGCGTCAAAGCCTCGAGAT
>JAUXSJ010000335.1 GCA_030679615.1 Parachlamydiaceae bacterium
TAAAAAATCAAATCGATGAATTGAAAGTAAACTTTGATTTAATTTAAAATAAATAGGAGTAAACCAAATGTCAATTTGATCTAGCTGATTCGAGATATAGTTTAAATAAGTCTTGAATTCATCATGATTTTCAAACTTTAATTTACCAAAATCAATGCTAGCTTCTTTAAATGTTAATTGATTTAAATCAAAATGACGAATTGGAAATGAAAAATTTTCGGGCAAAATCTTTAAAGTCACTGGACGTTCACTAGCAATTGCATATTTCAAAAGAGGGATATTTTTTGAGAAAAATAAATTTGAAATTTCAGGGGTAATATTGAATTGTGCTTCAAGGGGTAAATTTAATGTAAATTTGTTTTCAGATATTTTTCCATCAATTTTTACAAATCCATTCGAACCTTTAATCATTATTTGAATTGGTCCTTGATCAAGTTTAATTTTTCCAAAATAAGAAGCATCAATTTGATCCCCAAATAGACTGATGACTTTTTGGATAGAATGACGTGTTTTATTAGTGAAGTTATATCCGATTGCTTGTTCTAAATTTGATGATTTATCTTTATCAATAGGCGAGAATTTACTTTGATTGATTTTTAGTTTTTTTGGTATGTCTTGTCCGAAAAGAAGATCAAACAAGGAAAAATCAGTGTCTACTTCTTTAATTCTTAATGCTTCCTGCTGATCAGGTGTTTTTAAGATAATCCCTTTAATTTTCTGGGGACCATTCCACTGAAGATTTAATTCTTCAAAATCAATTTTTCCTGGAATAAATAAATTGATTGATTGAATAGCAAAGTTTTTCCCAGCAGGATTTTTTAAAAGATTTGGGAGGAAGACTAACAATCCTCCCAAAAGAAAAATTACTGAAATTAAAGTTAATATTAGAATTTTTAAAAATCTCAAGATTTACCGACAGTTTATGAGTTTTTGAACAAAATAAAGATATAAAAATTTCTTATTTTTATAAATAAATTTTTTAGTTTTTTTGTGTCGAAAAATAATTGTTATTAAAAATAAGTTCTTTACATGTTTTAAAAACATAATTGGTTTTACAATTAATATTTTTATTACATTGACTAAAAAATTTATTAAATTGATAAACTAATTTCGCATTATTCACTTCTTCAAATTTTCTATATTTTTCTTTATTTTTTAAAACGTCAATTCCATCTTTAACAAGTAAAATATATCTAACATAAGGAAGAATTGTTCCAATTGATCGTCCTAAATTTAATGCCCCGTGTTTAACGTAGGTTAATGAATAGATAGCTTTAGTATTTTCTTCTTTTTTTGCATGTAAACTTCTCTGAAATAAACTCGAAATGCTATAAAAAGCTGCTAAACTTAATCCACCAATAATTTGAGTTTTACCTAGTAAGGCTTGTCCGATCGCCGCTGGTATACTCAATCCTGGAACAACTGCTGCAACTCCAAATCCATATTCAATATTTTTTAGATAATAATTAGCATTATTAAAATCCATTTTTTAACCTTAATTTATTTTTTTTATTATTTTTATTTATTAATATATTGTTAATATTTAATTATAATTATAATTAAATATTAATAATAATTCAACATTTAATTAATATTAAATTAATATAGTGAAGTTAATTAATTAAATTTAAATGAAATGAATAAATTTATATATAAAAATTTTTTAAATTCTAAATGGATAAGATCACGACATTGTTCATAATACCAAAAATAGATATCGAAAAATAGATATCGAATCATAAAAAAGCGAAGGCAGGGCCCTTACAGTTAGACACATCTTTTTGTTAACAACACTTAACGTTTTTTTTGCAAAAAAATAATATTAAGAGTCTGATAGACCGTTACTTCTCGAAAATAATAACGCAGAGGCAGGGAGACAGAGAGACGTAGAGAAACATTAAACAATATAATTATAAACGTTTTTCTCTGCGTCTCCCTGCCTCTGCGTTATTATTTTCGAGAAGTAACGGTCTATCGGCTTAAAAACAATTATTAATCAAAGTTGGTGACAATAAAAAGATTTATCCAACTGTAAGAGCAGGCCTTCGTAATTCAAAGAATGTTTCTGAGTCCATATAATGAATCCAATACAACCCACTGAATTGTAAATTATTCAACACACTGATTTTTGGAATTATTTTCATTTAAATTGATTTTTCCTCCCAATGCTTTAATCAAACCAACCGTTGAAGCGTAGCGATGGCCAAGAATAATCGCAGAATTTTGTTGTGTCCGAAGAAGGTCTCGTTCTGCATCAACTACATCTAAATAAAATGAAAGTCCACGATTGTAACGTAATTCAGAAAGCTCCAATGTTTTTTTTGCCGCTTGTATGGCATTTCCAATGTCTTTTTCTTGAAGTGCATATTGTCTTAAATTAATTAATTCATTTTCAACTTCTTTAAAAGCATTCAAAACCGTTTGTTGATAATTATCCATAGCTTCTCTAAATATTGAGACATAATAATAGTAATTTGCTTCTGTTTTACCAGCATCAAAAACTGTTTGAAAGGCATCCCAACCAACTCTCCAAAAACGTGCTTTCCAAGAAAATAACTTTGATATCACAGGTGTTTCTAATCCAATCGCACCATTCAATTCTAAAGAGGGGAAAAAATTTGCATATGCCACACCAATATTACGATAGGCTGAAGCTAAATTTCTTTCAGCTTCTTGAATATCTGGTCTTTGTGTCAAAATTTCAGAGGGGAATCCACTTGGAATAGATGGGGGTGGTTTAAATACTGGATTAAAAGGAAGCGAAAATTCAGATGCAGGAACACCCATTAATGTGGCGATCAAATTTTCTTGTATTCCACGTTGTCTAATAATATCGTCTAGATCGGATTTAGCTGTAGAAACTTCTAAATCAGCTCTTGAAACATCTACAAAATTAATTACTCCTGCTCGAAAACGTGAACTATTGATTTCAAATGCTCTTTGTCTTATCTGAATATTTTGTTTAAGAACCTCTATTTGTGTGTCTAGGCTTCTTAATATAAAATAATTTGATGCTAAATCTGCTGTTAATGATAATAAAACTTCATTGTATGCCTGTACTGTAGCTTGAGCAGTATAAATCGCTGCGTGGTAGCTGTTATCATATTTACTCCATAAATCTACTTTATAATTTACTTCTAAAGGTAAAAGCAGTTGAGTTTGTATAAATCTAAATATTTCGGGTGGTGTTGTAGTGGTAGTTGTTGTAGCTGCAGGAGGGCAATTTGTTGTTTCAAAAGTTCCTAAAGGATTTTGAATTAATTGACCTGTTCGTAAAAAAGATGGAACGAAATTAATATTTGGAAATAGCTCTGATCTACTTATTATCACTTGTTGCCGTGCTTGAATCACTTTTTCAAGAGCTTCCCAGATTGTAAAGCTTCCTGCTAACGCTTGATTTTCAAGTTGATTTAATGATTCATCATTAAAAATTTCCCACCAAGGTTCAAATGTTTCACAAGCATCTTTAAATTGAATTTTTTTGTCATCAGTTTCTGAACTATTTTCTGCCTCTTCTTCATTTGTAACCTCATTTGAATTCGCTGACTCATCGTTTTTCCATTTTACAGGAGTTGGAGTCAATGGGTATTGATAGGGTTTTAACGGTTGACAGCCTATTGTCAAAATCAACCCGAAAAGAGTTGCTATGCTTGAAATTCGATAAATTAATTTTTTTTTATTTTGATTCATTAGTTGGTATAAATGTTGAACTAAGACTTTTATAAATTGGTTGATTTCCTTCAGTTTTTTTGACTGCATCGTCGAATTCATTTAAAAATTGATTGATTTTCTTAAATGGTTGAGAATCTTTGATTGATGCTAATAGCTCATCACTTTTATCTAACGCATTTAAAACATCCACATAAGTAATGGAATCTATTGCTCTAGCTGGTTGATATCCACTTACACTATCTTGATAGGTAATCGCTGATAAGATTCCTTCTTTTTGCAATATACTCAATAATGTTTGAAGATGATATAATGAAATCCCTAACTCATGTGATAAATCCCGTTCAGTTTGTGGTTTTTCACCTTTTGCAAAAGATTCAATGCATCGGAAAGCAATTAACAGGATCGCTGCTTTACTTGAAATTGGAACTAAACGTCTATAAGGAACAAAAAGATCGTTTTCTATTTCAAAAGCAATCTCAGCACCAGCTAATAAAATGAGCCAGCTTATTTGTAACCAAATTAAAAAAAGTGGAAGAGCAGCAAAGCTACCATATATAGCTCCATAACTTGATACGCCAATTTGAAAGCGAATATAAATCCATTGCCACAACTGGAAAGCAGATCCTCCAATGATTCCTGCAATTAAAGCAGATCGAATGTAGACTTGTGTATTAGGCATAAATAAATAGACGAAAGAAAATAAAATGATGCTTAAAAAATAAGGAAATAATTTTAGAATAGATAATAAAAATGGACTGACAGCTTGAACAATCATATAGTTTTGGGCCGTATCAACAATTTGTGTATTTAAATAAACGTTAATACTACTAACAGTCACTAGAAAAATGGGACAGATAATCATTGTCGCTAAATAATCACTAATTTTCCTTGTATATGGTCTTGAAAAACGCGTTTTCCAAATAGAATTTAGGGCGGTTTCGATATTATTTAATAATCCAAATACAGACCATAATAAAGCTATACTCCCAACACCCGCTATGACTCCTCCTTTAACGGATTGCAACCAACTATAAGCAAACTGAATCAATTTAGCAACGAGCTCTTTTTGCTCATAAAATGTTTCGTTAATTTCTTTTTCTAACGCTCCTTCAAAGCCAAAACCTTTTGCAATACCAAAAAGTACTGCTAAAACAGGAACTATTGATAATAATGTATAAAACGTTAAGGCAGATGCTTTTGCATAACAGTCATCTTCTATAAAACCACGTGCAGAATCTTTTAATACTCTCCAAACTCTTTTCCAAAATGTGGTGGGAATATGCTTTTCTTCATTTGTATCATTTTGATGAAGGTAGAGTTCGCTATAAGTTTTATTTGTCATAGATAGGAGTTTTTTTGATGAAGTAGCGATTACATAAGTAATCGCTACAAATTAATTATCTAAAATCATGGTTTAAAAGAGACTTCAGCTGGAACTGACTCTCTTCCAAGAGCATCAACTGAAACAATGTAATACTGATAGGATCGACCTTTTTTACGATTATGATCCTCAAAAACGATTGAATTTCTTTTTTGAGAAATAATATCTCTTACTGAAGGTCTAGCTGTATCAATTAAATCTTGCAATGTTGGATCTCTGTAAACTTTATAAAAAATTGGTCGAGGACCTGTAACAGGCGGGTGCCAAGCAACAATATTTATTCGATCTGTTTGTGTAGCAAATCTATTTTTTATTTGTCTTACACGCAAGTCAGTAGGCGGATTTACATGACGAGTTGTAGCAAGAACTAATTGCGTAACTGGAAGTGATAATGAAGGAGCGTTGAACTGGTCTCCTAAATATCTCGCAATAATTTGATGCACACCAATAGATAAATCTGAAAGAACTATTGAGGCTATTCCATCCTTGACAGCTACTACTTGTCTTACTCCATCTACAAAGAAAGCAACAAATCCTTGTGCAACTCCAAAATTACTAATGATATCTGCTGTAATTAATACAGGAGCACCAAATTCTGATGGATTTGGAGTTGAAGTTAAAAAAGTTACCGTTGGAGCTTGATTGCTTTCTACAACTGTTTGCATGATAGACGGTGCAACTGAAGGAGAAAATCCAATCCCACCAGTATAATGAGCATCAATTGTATAAGAACCTGTAGTAAGATTAGAAACATCAAAAGATGCTCTTCCGGAGTCTCCTAAACTTTTTGTTCTGTATGGGCTACCATTAATTAATAAAGTGACAAAACCAGTTGGAGTAGCTATTGTAGACGTTGCATCTACAACTACTATAAAAGTAATTTTTTGTCCTTCTTGAGCAGGATTTAACGATGAAGTTATTGAGGTTGTTGTGGCTGAAGGGGTGATAACTAACTGATTTAAAGTCGGAGCAGGAATGGCCGGATAAAACGCATCGCCTGAATATGTAGCCCCTATTTTTTGAGAACCATCTGCTAAAGCTGATGTAGAAAATGTAGCAACTCCATTAGTCAACTGTACTGGAGAGCCTACGTTTGTCCCATTAACACTAAATTGAATAGTTCCCGTTGGTGTAATTGAAGGATTACTTCCAACTACCTTTGCTGTGAAAGTGACATTCGTCGTATTAATTGATGGATTACTCGATGAACTTAAACCAACAGCTGCTGTTCTAAATTTAGTACATTGGCCTATTGTTATTCCAACATACGTTTGATCTGTAAACCCAGCAGAGCTGGAGGCGCAAGTTGCACCCCAAAGTGCGTTAGAGTCATCATATGCGTATGTATAAATAAATCCTAACGCATGTAATGCTTGTGAATATCCATTATACCATGGCCCAGTAAGCTGACCAATTGAAGGTAAAAATGTACTATTAGTGTAAAAAGGAGCGAATGAATTGACAAAAGAATCACTAATTACATTTGGATTTGGTAGAACTCCAGCCATAATTGCTTCAGAAAATAATTTTGCTAGTTGAACACCATCAACCTGGCCAGGTGAAGTATCTACAATATAGGGTGTATTTCCAGCGAAGAT
Source organism: Parachlamydiaceae bacterium (assembly GCA_030679615.1). Lineage (GTDB taxonomy): Bacteria > Chlamydiota > Chlamydiia > Chlamydiales > Parachlamydiaceae > JAUXSJ01. The sequence goes on from JAUXSJ010000335.1 coordinate 6,652, forward strand.
TTCTTCTGTGGTTGAATTTTGAGTTGTTGTTTGATTATAGATAGCAGGATGAGGGGAGTCAAACACAACAATATTTGTAAGAACAGTTGTACTGCGAAACAGGATTCGATTTCCTGGTAAAATTTTTCCTACATAAGTTTGACCTGTTCCTACATTTTCTAACTGCATAACTAATGGAGTAGTTCGATAATAACTGGATGGACTTGTCCAGATAAAATTTAAAAAACTGAAACCATAAGCCGGTGCATTATCTAAATATTGCGTATCCATAACTGCATTTGTTCCAATCATTCCTAAGGATGGATTTAAAACTCTAAGATATCCAAAGGTAGAAGCCGTACTCGGATTGTTATTTAGTAGAAAAAGATTGGCCCATTGCTGATCTTCTGGAGAAGGAAAAGAATTGAATACACTTCCTATATAACCAAATATGTAATCTCTTGGTTGAAATAAGCCAATATTAGTTAGACTTGGTGCGGTGGCTGTAGATAAGTATGCATATAAAGGAATACTAAAAAAGTTAACTGCTGTTGGATTTATTGTTACTTGTGGACCAGTTGATTGATAGGTAAATTCAAATGTATCAAAAACTGTACTGCAACTACTGCAAGTTCCATTTGAACAGGGTGGGCAGTTCGAAAAATTTGGTCCTACAAAACTTCCAGGGCTTCCATTTACACCAGGAATTGAGATTCCATCTAAAAGTGAAATAAAAAATACACCTGAGATTGTATAAGGAACATACATCACATAATTCCCATCTTCTACAGGTAAACTAGATAGTGGAACTGGTTCTGCTACCACTGAATTATCTGCAAAATATACAAGTGAAACGACTCCATTTGAATCTACACTAAAAGCACTATAATTAATGTTTGTCTGATCTGGATTTTGACCTACGCCTGTAACAAAGACTTCTGAAGCATCAAATCCGCTGTTATTCGCAAATACAAAGGGTAAGTAATTTAAATGCCTAGAAGGCGCTGAAGGGTTAGCGGGTGGGGTAATGACAAATGCATATGAAATATTAAATAAAAAACAAAAAAGACAAGTTAGATAACCAATAAAACCATTTATTTTTTTCATATCTTTATTCCCTGTAAAAGATAAATTTTTTCTTATATTAATATTGATATAAGAAATAATCGATCATTGTAATTTTAGCTACATAAAAAAAACAATAGTTTCAGCGGCTGTCAACTAAGCGAAAATGCTGCAAGATCGCACGACTTTAGGTTTTTTTATTCAATCGCCATGTCTACATCATTTCTTTGGAGTGCGAAGGCCCCGCCTTCGCTTTTTTAGGAGCAGATATGTCGCATTGCATTTATAGTCGATTAAATCACAGTTGATAAAATTTTGACCGCGTCAAAGCTCTCGCGATTGAATAAATTTTTTCACGTGCAATATTAAGTCAATATTGCACGTGAAAAAAATTATTCAATCTCGAGGCTTTGACGCGGTCAAAAATTATCAAATGTAATTTAATCGACTATATATAGATAGGATTGAAAATGACACTATTTTATCATTATTCTCTCGTGAAAAAAAAGCGAAGGCAGGGCCTTCGCACTCCAAAGGTATGATGAAGCGACCCTAGCTACGATGTTATTTTTCAAGTTGTGCGAAGCTTAATTTACCACCTGCCATACGCTCTAATTCCAATTCTCGTGATTGATCATTTAATTCATTAACAAGAGTGACTGTTCGCCCATCCTTATCTTGTTTAATAATTTGCAAATGAAAATCAGCTTGATTTGCGACTTGCGCAAAATGAGTAATACAGATGACTTGATGGTTTTCTGCTATTTGCCGTAATTTTCTACCCACAATTGTGGCGGTTTCTCCACCAATATTGCCGTCAACTTCATCGAAAATCAAAGTGGATTTTTGTTCTTTATCCGCTAAAACTGTTTGTAATGCTAATAATACTCGCGAAACTTCTCCTCCACTTGCATGATCCTTAAGAGAGATTTCATGTTCACCTTGGTTCGGAGATAAAATAAACTCTACTCGATCATGTCCATTTTCAGTTCGTTTTACTTCTTCAATTAAGATTTTAAACCGTGCATTTGGCATGTTTAAGGCTTGAAGCTCTTTAGTTAACTCTTTCTCAAGTTTTGCAGCAGCTTTTTTCCTTTTATCCGAAAGAATTTCTATCATCATGAGATTTTGCTTTTTATAACCCGCAAGCTTTTCTGTAAGAAGTTCGATTTCTAATTCTCTATTTTCAAGGTTATATAGCTTATCCTTAATCATCTGTTGATAATTTAATATATCCGAAACAGTTGGACCATATTTTTTTTTAATTTGATTGATCAATGTTAGACGTTCATTAATTAGATGAAGTCGATCAGGGGAATGATCGATTTCTTCTTGATAACGAAGTAAAGTATGAGAAATTTCATGCAATTCTAATAATGCATTCTGAAAAGATTGAAAGGTTTCTTCGAGTGAAGAATCCAATTGAGTTAAATCTTTTAAAACCTGCTTTTGTCTATTTAAAATCGCAAGAACAGATTGCCTCTCTCCAGTAAATGCTAAGTTGATTTCGTTAACCTTAGAAGACATTTCTTCAGAATTAATTAAAAAAGAATATTCTGCAAATAAAGCTTCATCCTCGCCTTCTTTTATTTGCGCTTCACTTAATTCTTCTAATTCATGTTGATATCGATCGATTTCGCGTAATCTTTCACCTTCTTGATGAATGAGAAAATCTAATTGCTTTTGACATGCTAATTCAAGGTGATATTGACTTTGAAATTCTTTTAAAACTTCATCTAATTGTCCATACAAATCTAAAACTTCACGATGATAATCGATTGAAAATAAACGATGGCTTGCTTTTTGACCTACCAGATGTACCAAGTGTGAACCTAATTTTTTTAAGAAACTAAGCTGGACTTGTTGTTGGTTAATGTAAATACGCCCTTTTCCATTGGCATTAAGCTCTCGCCGAATAATCAATTCTTGATCATCTTCATGTTCAATTCCACTTTCATTCAGAATGTTTACTATTAATGAATTAGAACAATCAAAAATGGCTTCAACAATTCCTTTATCACATCCTTTGCGAAGAATGCTCGTATCTGCTCTTTCACCTGCAATTAAACTAATGCTTTGCATAATTGCAGATTTACCAGACCCAGTTTCACCGGTTAATATACTTAACCCAGAATTAAAGATTAAGTTGGCTTGCTCTACTAAAATAATATTCTGTATAAAGAGACGTTTTAGCATTATATTATGGATCGTATGTTTGTGAGATCAATTTGTGAAGGATACCATCACTTAACTCCATTAAATAGCCATCTTGATTCCATTCCGGTACAGAATACACGAGATTTTGATCAATATACGCAATAGGAGTTACAGTAATAGGGGATTCATGTTCAAAAAGATAAATGACGATTTTATCTATAGTCGGTTTTTGATGTTTTCCTGGTTTAAGTCCAACAATTCGAACGGATCGATTTAATATATCAATCACTTCATTTTGTTGATTAAAATTTAAAGTATAGAGAAGATCATGATAGCCTACTGCCATTCCTTTCACATCATTATATTTTAAATAAGTTTGAGCAGGTGGCCTACCTTTTATTATAGAAGCAAGATTCAGGGCTAAAAGTCCTATCATGCCAAATAAAACGACCCCTGTTAAAATAAATAATGTACGATTATTCATGGTTTACTCTAATCTTTTTAAGGTAAGACTATTCTCTGTGTTTCCCTAAAATTGCGTCAAGTGTTTTAAAATGTTGCTTACAAATATTCCGTAATTCTTCTTCTCCAAATTCAAGAAGAATTTTTTTTGCTGCTACTTTAACAGCTGAAGAGCAACCTTTTGGAATGAGAACTCCGTATTTTTCACTTAATTGGTCCATGCTTTCAACAAACGTTGCTCTAGCAAGAATAGAAGCAGCTGCCACAGCAGGATCTTCTTCGCCGCGATGTCGTTGAGTTAAATCAATCTTCATTTTTTTTCTTTTTAGAGCCAATTCAACAACCGACTCATCTGCAAACTGATCGATAACGACATTAGCACAATTAGATTTTTCAAACATATTTTCAATAACAGTCGCATGTCCCCAAGCTAATAATCGATTCAAATTTTTGAATTCATGATAGATTTCATTATATTTTTGTGGATTAATTTTCACAATATGATAAAGAAAATCCTTTTTTACCGCTTTTGAAATTGATTTAATTGATTTTTCTGTTAATTGCTTGGAGTCTTTCACACCAATTGATTGTAATTGACCAAACTGATCGGCCGGAACATATACTCCCGCAATACAAAGAGGACCAAAAAAATCGCCCTTTCCAGATTCATCGACACCAATATGAGCAGAATAAGTGACTAATGAATGCGGATGAGTATAATTAAAAGTTTTTAAAACATAGGGTTCTAAGAAAAATTCAATGAATTCCGCACTTTCTTTTCCTTGAACAACAAGTTTTCCTGATTCCCATACAGTACAAACAATTCCCTTTTTTTTTGCTGAGAAGCGCGTATGTATTGGATGAGTTATTTCAAAACCTTGATTTTGAAGTTCTTGAGCAAGTACATTTGATAATGCTAAATCAATTGTTGTCACAAAGGGAGATTTAGATGTTTGGTTCATATTAACATTAACCTTAAAATAAAGTTTGCGATAATCATCTCAGAATCCTTAATAGCTTTAATTATACACTATTCGTTTAATGATCAATTAGTGTATAAAATAAGTAATAAAACTTAAACCCAATAAATAGTTTAAAAGCAGGTTGCTTAATGAAACAAATCGGCGAACAATTACGTCAAAAAAGAAAGGAAATGAATCTTTCTTTAAAAGAGATTGAAAACGCAACATCCATTAGAATGGCATATCTCCATTCTCTAGAGGAAGGCGAAATCGATAAACTCATCTCACCCATTTACGCTCAAGGATTTTTTGAACAATATGCTTCATTTTTAGCTCTTGATGGTAAACAAATCATTAAGGATAATCCTAATGTTTTTCATCGTGCTGAAAATCAAGAGTTTGCTTATGGTATCGGTACTCTTGAAGTACGATGCAATCCAGGATCAGGTGTTAAATGGTTTCCTGGTGCAGTTTGGATTATTGTTTTGGTTGCCATTCTTACTGTGGCATGGTACACAGCGAAATTTTTAGGAGTTGTTTAATGGCTGAACTCCATTATAAGTCCTTAAAAAAGAACTTAAATGGATTATCGTTGTTTTTTTGCGGACTTTTCATGGGAATAGCCGATCTTATACCAGGGATTTCTGGTGGCACAGTTGCATTTATCTTAGGGTTTTATCAACCACTAATTGCAAGCTTAAAAACTTTAAATGGCACAACATTTCAACTTTTACTCAATGGAAAATGGAGTGAATTAAAAAAACAAGTAGCTTGGCGTTTTTTATTTACTTTGATTTCCGGTATGGGAGTTGCCTTATTTACTTTTGCTCATTTTGTACATGTTGTTTTAGATCATGAACTTTATCGCGTTTACCTCTATGCAACTTTTTTAGGTTTAATTTTAGCTTCCTTTCTTTTTTGTATTAAACAAATCCAAAAATGGAATGCGAAAATTTTTATGGGCCTA
>JAUXSJ010000339.1 GCA_030679615.1 Parachlamydiaceae bacterium
GTGAAAATTCCTTGAATTTCGCCATTGATTTTACCTGATAACCAGGCCAAAGAAGATTGAGTCACATTTAAAAATTTGCCTAATTCAATCAAGGAATCGCAAAAAAGATCGTCAAAAAAGAAAGTCGCTGCCAAATGATCTGAATTGGTTGCCTGTATTCTTAATGGTGGTTTAACTGATTTTGAAGGATCAAAATTCATATTGAAAATGATTCCATCATGTTGATTCATAATAAAATCAAAAAAAATGCGCATGTTTAAATGATCCGGATGAATTGAAGAGATTTTTCCATGTTGAATATTAATTGAAGGAACGACTTGAAACCATTTTCCTGATTGATTTGCCAATTTTTCTAATTTTTCTTGCTGATGTGAAAAATTTGACTTGAAGCACCATTCTGGATGATCTACCGAAAGATGCATGTTGAGTTTTCTTTCCCAAAGATTAACACTAAAGGAAAAACTCATTTTTTCTGCTTGAAATTTGGATCCATGTTCTGTGTAAGGTTTATATATTTTCCACTTTGAATTTTTATATTCTATTTTCTCACAATGCAAAGGATAACCAAAATTAGCTAAGGTATATCTCTTCAAAGACCATTCAAAAAGATGAGAAACGATAACGTCATAAAAAATAATTGAAATAATAAAGATAAAAATTAAGGTTAAACTTCCAAAGCGTTTAAAATTTTTACCTAACATTTTTCACTACCTGCGATTTAAAGAAATAGATATACACTATTTGTGTATTTTGCACGCAATGATGTAAGTAGGTTTTTTATTAGACTTCTTTCGAAATTTGCTTTGATTGAAAAAATTTAGTATTTTTGAGTAGGTTTTTTGAAAAATTTTGAAGTCATATGCGTACATATGGCTGAAAAATTTTACAAAAAAAGATGCCAAAAAGAGCAATTTTAGCAATTAAATGGAGTTTCGAAAGAAGTCTATTAAATAAAAAAAAGAGGTTTTTTTAACCCCCTCTTTTTTTATTCTTTCATTTGAATGCTAATTTAACTCTCATTTACATGACTTGCCTAAAGCAAAATCAACAAGCGAAGTTATAAATTTCATTTTAAATATCCCATGCTTTTGATTTTATTTGGCATCAGGTCAATCTTTAATTAGCCTCAAAATTTGCGTTAATTTCTAAACGATTGTTTTCTAGCTTTTCATATACTGCTCGTGTTTTCTCTAAATTAACCAAATCATTTTTTAAATCTAAAAGGACTTTATTCGTTGTAGTAGATTGAAGTTCCAAAAATTTGAGTTCATTATTTGAATTTCTTTCAATTTCTTTATCAAGTTTATTAATTAATACTCCTATTTCAGCTTTTAAAGACTCATTGTTTTCTTTAAAGAATGACTCTAAACGTTTTTCTTTCTCTACTAATTCCTTCGTCAACTCATTTAAATCCTTCGTAAGTACACTTTGTTTAAAAAATCCTTCATAAATAGGTAAAAAAACACCTACTAGAAATGCTCCATAGAGATCTCCTTCGTTTGCCTCATGACCATTACCTCTAAATGATTTAGCAGTGGTCATGTTAATAATGGAAGAAATTTCATAAATAAGAAGCGCTGGAACCAATAAAGCTGCACCTATAATTAGTGCAGGTATTCCACCAATAGCTACTGCAACAACTCCAGTAATGAGCAATGGAACAGCGAGGGTTCCTAAAGTGCATGCCGATCGTATTAATCCAATGATTTTATCTCTTTTACTACTTTCTTCAGCCTTAGTTATGCTTGCTGCCAAAGAATCAATTTTTGAATATTTATTTTCAAAATCATATTTAAGTATTTCTTTATTTTCTTGATTGAATATTTGTGGAATATCTCTAGAAGCAAAATTTAGATTTGTATGACTAATTTTCGGAAAGTTTGGAATATTTTTACTCGTGTCAAATTTGATGGAAATATTATTATTCATTTTATTTTCTCCTTATGTTTTTTTATTTATTAAGGAATAATTTTATAACAATACTATTAAGAAACAATTAAACAAAAATTAAGTTTTGAATTTAAATTCCACAAATACATTTGTTTTATATTTTTATATAGATACACGACTTAAATTCATTAATTCTCAGAGAGATTGTAACTTGGCGTTATCCTGGGCTTGTTTTTTTAGACTTTAACCTACAAGTAACGCTATATTTATACTCGAAATTTACTAGACTATATCATTACTACAAATGTCAATTCAGTTGCATTTTAACCCTAAATGAATGCTTTGAGCACTCTTATAATGGAACTTGGCTAAGTAAGAGTTTTTTTATAATAAATTTTAACTCGACTTGCCGGCTAAAGCCTGCAAAAACAAGCATGGGGCGTGTACGAAAATTATTTTCTTGTTCAAAATTTCGCCTCAGATAAACCCTGCCTAGCCGTAGCTCAAGCGCTTCGACAAGTCGGCATATCCGTTAAGCTAAAAACCTCAGTTATTTGAAACATAGTGATTTAATTAACCTGAAAGGCTTAAATTCGTTGAAGAAAAGCGAAAGAGGACTTTCGCTTCAGGCTAAAAATCGTTATGTTTTAACAATTTATTATTTTTAGCTTAACGCACATACGACAACTCGAAGCTTTGGAGCTAGTTTTACACAGGGTTTTATCTGTGGCGACATTTCGAATAGAAAATAATTTGCATACAGGCCCTAGGTCTACAAATTATTGATATACAATTTTCCTTAGATTGACGCCTATTTCACCCTGAAATACCACAGCGGGGGATGAGTCATGAGTTTTGAAAACTCTTGAAGAACTCTCGAACCTATTTCAATTGTTTTAATGCTTCTTGTAAATTTTCCTAATCATTAACTGAATAAAATTCACGCATTCCATTATTTAAATCTTCATTTTTTTTATTTTATAAAAAAAAATTACACGCATGAACTTATAAAATTAACAATTCATAATTCATAATAGTTAATACAAAATTTAATTATCTTAATAGTATTTGAAAAAGGATCTCTAGGATAGGTAGGGAATACAGAAAAATTTGATGCACGATTTAAATTCATGTACAAAAAAGCATAGGTTTGTTTAGATTAAATGAGAAGACCATGCAAAAATCAAAAATTCACATATTTTTGTGTTTTTAATTCTAATTTCGAAAAGGAACATCGTAAAAAATTATGAACATTTCATTTCCACTTATTCAACTGTTATTCACACTGACTTCAATTCTTTTTTCTATTAGTTTTTCATCCACATACTTTGAGGGCGGCCTTAATTGGATTAACATCGGCTTGGGTTTTTTAGGAGGAGTTTTTTTAGCGGGATTACTGATTGGTTCTGGATTTATCTTAAAAAAATTAGACCTTCGTTCGTTTTGCACAGTGTTATTAGGCTTATTTCTTGGATACTTAATGGCAGAAGCCATTTTATTCACAATCAGTGGCATTCTTCATGTAGATGTTTATACCCCTCAATATATGCCATTAAGGTTTTTTTCCTTTCTCATTTTTTCTTATTTTGGAATTTTTGCTGCAGTCCGCACCATCTTTGAAATCATTTCTTCTTTTCCATTTTTACCTGAAAAACAACCTGAAAATAAGAAGAAAGACATCTTAGTCGATATTTCAATTTTAAATGATCCGAGAATCATTGACCTAGCATCAACTGGATTATTAGATCATCAATTAATTATTCCTCGTTTTGCTCTTAAGGATCTTTATACGCAAACTGAAAGCTCCGATGAATTTACACAATCTAAGGCACGTCGATCATTAGAAGTCATCAAGCAACTTGAAACTCTTTCTACACTAGATTTACGTTATGCTGATAATGATTTTACAGAAATAACTGACACCCCATCAAAACTCATTCATTTAGCTCGTCATCTTGATACTCATATCATCACATCTGATATTCATCGTATTCAACAACCGATTGTAGATGGAATCAGATTTATTAATATTCACATGTTATCAAACGCACTTAAGCCTATTACTCAAGCTGGAGCAACAATCAGCATTAAAATTCAGCGTTACGGAAAAGAAGCACGTCAAGGTGTTGGTTATTTAGATGATGGAACAATGGTTGTTGTGAATGGTGGAGCAGAATTTATTGGTAAAACCATAAAAGCACATGTTTTATCCGTCAAGCATACCTCATCAGGTCGTATGATTTTTTGCAATGCTGCTGAGGATAATTGTATTTTAGACAATTGTGATTTAAATGATGAAGAATCCATGCATTCAATGGATTTAGATGACAATAAAAGCTATGTACATTTTTAATCAAATATGATTTTGGGCTTAGGCAACGACATTATTGAAGTTGAAAGAGTAAAAGGGGTCATTCAGCGACAACCCAAATTTTTGGATCAAGTTTTTTCAGATAATGAAAAAACTTATTGTTTAAAATACAAAGATCCCTTTGTCCATTTTGCAGGTCTATTTGCAGTCAAAGAAGCGATTGTTAAGGCTTTAGGAACAGGATTTCGACAAGGTTTAACTTGGTTAGACTTTGAAATTTCTCATGATGAATTAGGAAAACCCATTGTCATCACCTCTGCCTTAGTGGAACAATTATTTGGCCCTGTCAATCTGCTTATTTCTATTAGTCATTGCCAGACATATGCTGTAGCTACTGCCATCTGGCAACAATGAAAAGTGGCGCATAAAATTACAGGATGAACAGGATAAGAACTAATTGCTCGTGTATTCCAAAATGGGTCTTAGATTTAAACGCAGAGACGGGGAGACGCAAGAG
>JAUXSJ010000340.1 GCA_030679615.1 Parachlamydiaceae bacterium
ATCTTGGTTATCAGTTTTCGGTCTAGATGCTTCTCAAGTCAACCTTGAGTTTCTTCAATTTTTATTATTTATTTCTGTCATTGCAGGGTTTACGCAAATACTTGAAATTATTATCGAAAAATTTTCTCCGGCACTCTACATGTCACTTGGATTATATCTTCCACTTATCGCTGTGAATTGCGCTATTTTAGGAGCATGTTTATTTGCAGTGACGCGCAATTATCCTTTTATCCCTAATCTAATTTATGTCTTAGGATCCGCTTTAGGTTGGTGGTTAGCTATCGCCTTAATTGCTGCGATTCGTGAAAAGCTTGCTGTTTCCAATGTTGTTCCTGGATTAAAAGGAATGGGCATCACTTTTATCATGTCAGGTTTGATGTCGATGGCTTTCATGGGCTTTACTGGGATTAAACTAGCTGATCCTACAGCGAATGCAGCGGAGGAAAGTCTACCTGTTGAGCCTGTTGAAAAAACGGACGTTTAGCTTTAAAAACGCAAAAAGATGAACAGGATTAGAATAGGATGGGAAGGATAAAGGCGCCAACCCACAATGAAACTATTTAATCAATTAAACGCAGAGGCGGGGAGACAGAGAGGCGCAGAGAAAAACATTTTAAATATAAAAATTATCTAAACTGTTCTTCTCTGAGTCTCCCCGTCTCCCCGCCTCTGCGTTTAATTGATTAAATAGATTCATTGTGGGTTGGCGCCTTGTATCCTTCCCATCCTTGTTCTATCCTGTTCATCCTGTAATTTTTTGCATCGCAGCCTTTGATTCGCGTTTATTTGCTAGTATCCATGCTGCACTGATGGCTAAAATAAACCATGTCCAACGTACTCCTTTTACAAAATCAAAAGATTGAAATTCATCAAAAATATTCCCTACAAGAATAATTCCCAATAAAACAGGAGCGATTGTCCTTAAACAAAAAGCATAAGGATGCATCCTGTTTCCATATTTCCAAATTGGATCATTCTTCACTTCTTTTGACATAAATTGAAACACGATCACAAGAGCTAAACCACCAATCAACATATTTGTTCCCATCACCATTGGGACTAAAGCATCCATTAAATGCGATGCATTTCCCATGCAAAAAAACATTGCCACTAACGTCACAGCAAAAACCGTTAAAGTCACCGCACGTTTTCTTGATGTATTAAATTCAACCTGAATATTCCCTGCGATACTTTCAATAATAGAAAACACACCAGTAATACCTGCAATGAAAATACAAAAAAAGAATAACACTCCAATCACTGACCCGACAGGACCAAAAAATTTAAAGATTTGCGGAAACACGATGAATCCAATTTCAAAAGTAGAATCAGATGATAAAATAGATTCAAAAGGGATTTGCTGTGTATGACTCACATATGCTAAGCAACCGAAAATAGCTGCTCCCGAAATAAACGATACCGCAAAATCACCTAAAGCAACTGACAGCATTGCTTTCGGTACATTTATAGATTTTCCAGTATGTCGTGAATAGCCTACAATAATTCCTAATCCCAAAGATAAACTAAAAAATAACTGTCCAAAGATATCTCTCCATAAATTTGCATCAAATAATTTAGAAAAATTCGGCTTTAAATAATAAGCCCAACCGTCTAATCCGCCAGGTAAAAATGCCACGGCTATCATACAAATTGTCACCATGACCACTAATAAAGGCATAAAAATCGAACAGATTTTCTCTACCCCATCTTTAATATTTCTTGTTAATACCAACCAAGCAATGACAGCAACCATTATAGTCGACAAAAAAATAGGAATTGAAAGACTACCCCATTCAGTAATATCTGAAGTTGTTTTTAAAAAAGTCTGAATAAAAAAAGTTTTTGTATCATCAGGTATCGCATTCACAGCAGAAAAATAAGTGTATGCGACAGAGTATCCTGTTAAAACAATATAAAATCCCCCAATAGTCAAACAAGCCAAGACTGCTAACCACCCTAGAGTTCGCCCAATTGTTCCACTGTCACGACTGTAAGCTGTCACTAAGGGTGACTTTGTTTTATGTCCAATGATTCCTTCTAATATTAAAAAAGGAACACCCAAAAGAAATAAAGCTAAAAAATAGGGAATTAAAAATGCTCCGCCTCCATTTTTGTAAACCTGCGCACTAAAACTCAAGATATTCGCAAATCCAACAGCAGATCCTATTAACGCCCAAATAAAGCCAGTTTGACTCCTCCAAGAAGTGTCAGATGTGTTCGACATAAATACCTATTTGATTTTAAATTAATAAAAAAATTAATTTAATATATGTTTTTTTCAATTAAATAATAAAATTAAAAACAATTATACTAAAATAATTTAATAAATAAACAAAAAATTCTCAAAATATTTTTTTACATAATAAATCCCGTTAAAAAAACCTATAATTTTTCTTTATGTTCAAAGACCAGAAATTCATCACACCTTTTGAATGCGAAGATCCTACCTATCCCTATTACCCATAAGTAAAATGCAACGTTAATGTTGAATTAATTAGTCTGTCTGCATCGAACAAGTTACAGGAGAGTTTATAAGTTAGCTTATTTAGACTATTAAAAAATAACAAGATAGGTAGGCATAGGCATCAGGCTAACTTGTCTTCATATAATAAAAATCTTGTTCTTGTATGGCTTGAAGACTTGTTTTTCTTTTTCTACTTTGATGTGCTAAGCATGTCGTTATTAGATCATCAAGATGT
>JAUXSJ010000342.1 GCA_030679615.1 Parachlamydiaceae bacterium
GTCTCTCCGCCTCTGCGTTAAATTAAGCGTTTAAGTTCTCGCACTGTTTTCTATATTAATATATATAAACATGCCCTCTCTTTGTGTCTTCGTGATCTTTTGTATTCTTCGTGTTAAAAAAATAACACGCACTCCAAAGGACGCCTCTCACTAGTTACGTCACTATCCTATTCATCCTGTTCCTTATTCTGCTTATCATGTAATTTTAACCAACAGCTATTTCTCAGCAGGCTCGGAAAGGTTCTTTTTCCAATGATTGGATCGTAATTGATAAATTTTATAAAGGTTTATTGCCAGAACTCTCACCACAGCATAAACAGGCGTTGCTAAAAGTAATCCGATTAATCCATATAGAGAGCCTGCTGCTAACAATAATAATATTATGGTTAATGGATGGATATGTAGTCGTTGACCAATAATTTGAGGAGAAATGATGTTTGATTCGGTTTGCTGAACAATGGCAAACACAATAATTACTTTTAAAATCATAAATGGACTATCTGCAAATCCGACCAAAATCGCCGGAGCTATCGCTAAAAATGGTCCCACAAAAGGAATAGTTGTAAAAACTAAAGCAATCAAAGAAAGAATCATCGCATATTTTAAACCAATGATCCAATATCCAATAAATAATAACACCCCAATACTACAAGAAACAATCACTAAACTTCTAATATAATCAGAAAGAGTTTGATCAACATTATTAATAATTTTTCTCGCTTCATCAGCCGCATGTGTTGGTACATGTGTGACAAAATTTGAGGTAAAATCGTGATCATCTTTTAATAAATAGAAAACAATAAAGGGAATAACAGCCAAAATCGTTGCTATCCTTGTCATAATTCCCACAAAATCAACAATATTTCTACTTAAGTATGCACTTCCTTGTTGCAACCAGGACGCCATCCTTGTTTCAATTTCTTTATCTAAATTTAAATTAAAATAATTGAAAAATATCGATTTTGATGTGGATTTAATTTCTTCTAAAGTCTCTACCGAATTATTTGCAAAGGATCCTAATTGATGCCCCAAGTCAGGGCCAATATAAAGAAAAAATAGAACGATAAAACAACCTAAGGCTAAATAAATCATTAGAATGCTGACTACTCTAGGAATCTTATAACGCTGTAAAAAATAAACAATGGGGCGAAATAAATAATAGAGAAGCAAAGATAAAATCACTGGGGTCGCAAGAATTGATACAAAATCGACAACAGGGGTGAGGATAATGGCAACTTTATAAAAAATAAGAATAATGGTGAGAACGCCGATAGTTTCAACAAGATACTTGAAAAATTTTTGGTTATACCAATGCGTTGTTTTTTGTGGAGGTACTCGACGTTTAGGTTTTTGAATACTTGTCATTTTTTCTCAATGCTTTCTTTAAAAAAAGATTTACCATGAAATCATTTTTTATTGCAAAGGTCTAAAAAACAGAAATTAAAAATTCAAAAAATTTTTTTAACCGTTTATTAATGATTTTCAAATAAAATCTAAAAGATAATAAATTATAATCCATATTAGTAATAATTTAATTTTAAAAACAATTTGATATCAAAAGGAAATTTATGAATAGTAGCAGTAATATTTCTAATAGTAATAACAATATTTCTAACAATGATCAAAATGTTGGCTTTAAAAACCAAAGTCAACCAAAAAAAATTATCACTAGCGTGGATGATCTTAATCCATTTAAAGACCAAGATGAAGTTGAAGTTATTGAGAAAAAAATACAGAATGAAATTAAAATTGAGCAAAATTCTTCTAAATCAAATAAACGTTCAGTAGTAGTTTTAAATTTTTTTAAGAAAATTTTTGGAATTGCGATTTTAACTGATGAACAAAAAGAACAAATTAAATCATTCAATAAAGAGAAAGATCTTTTTAAAAAAGATTTTAAGAGTTTATTCTCTCTTTTTAATAAATTAAAAAAATTTGAAAAGACGAAAGAAAATGAACTACCAAATCAAAGTTCATTGAAATTGGTTCAAACCAATTTAAATGCACAGGGTTTAATATTAATCCAAATGGGAATGAGAATTAGTAGGATGAATCAATCATCTCTCGCTATTAACGAAATCAGCTCTAAGTTTAAAAAGTATAGTGATTTAAGTAAACAGTTAGAGGGAATGAATCAACAATATCAAAAATTAAACAAACGTTTAATTATCAATCGATCTCTTATGGATTTAGAACAAACCATTGTAAAATATAGAGATGTAATAAAGAATAGTTCTTTTGGTTCTTTTGATGCTTATAGTCGAATATTGAATCAAAAAGGAATTATTGAAAATCAATTACGTAATGCGATTCAACAAAGACCTGAATTATTACGTAATCAAGAAATTGTAAGGATTTTAAAAGCAAAGGAATTATCCCCAGCGGCAATTAAGCAATTGGTTAAGTTAAGTTACCCTAAAATGTCTCCATATGTGAATCGATTAATGAACCAATTAGACTTGATTAAAGAAAGTCGATTAGATGGATTAATGAAGCAGCAAAAGAAAATTGATAATCTTTCTAGTCAAATTACTGTGTTAAACAAGTATGTTGAAAAGAAAGAAAAGCAATTAAATAAATGGAGTTTTATTACTTATATTTT
>JAUXSJ010000344.1 GCA_030679615.1 Parachlamydiaceae bacterium
TGAAAATCACATTTATTGAAACAATGATTCTGTTGTTTAGTAGTGTGACATGCGGATTGGGAGTGCTTGCTTCATTAAAAGATAAATCGTCTCAAGTTATCGGATGGCTTTTTGTGACTTTTTTATTGGGAGCCTCATTTATTGCCATGGAACTACATGAGTTTAGAGGACTAGTTCTTGAAGGTCACGATTGGACACAGAGTGCATTTTTGTCCTCATTTTTTACATTAGTGGGCACTCATGGACTCCATGTCTCTTTCGGATTAATCTGGATGATTGTCATGATTGCTCAAGTGGCTTTTTATGGAGTGAACATGATGACATTTAGAAGATTAGTTATCTTTAGCTTATTTTGGCACTTTTTAGATCTAATTTGGATTTTTATTTTTACCTTGGTTTATTTAATGGGAGTGATTTAATTAATGAGCTCAGAACTAAGTTTTAAAGCAACTAAAGAAGAATGGCATGGAAGTTATCGTGCTTATTTGATTGGATTTATTTCTTCATTAGTATTGACCTTAACGTCATTTACATTGGTATTAACGAGATATTTTTCAAATCAAGGAACGATCTATCTCATTGTTTCCTTTGCTTTAGTGCAAGCTGTGATTCAGTTACTTTTTTTCTTACATGTGGGCCAAGAAGCAAAGCCGAAATGGGAAACTTTAATTTTTTATTTTATGATTCTTATCTTAATTATTATAGCTGTTGGTTCCTTATGGGTGATGAATGATTTAAATGAAAGAGTAATGAATATGGATGAAATGAATATGACAGAGGAACCCGTGCATGATTAATTATGTTTTGCTGACTAAACCTGGAATTGTGATGGGAAATTTGGTTACTGTAATCGCAGGTTTTTTACTTGCTTCCCGCGGGGTTATTCATTATCAAATTCTGTTAGCTACTCTATTAGGAATTGGATTTATTATGGCTTCGGGTTGTGTGTTTAATAATTATATTGATCGTCATTTGGATCAAAAAATGAAACGAACGAAAGAACGAGCGTTAGTTACTGGGAAAATTTCACATTTTCAAGCAATTATTTTTGGTACAGTTTTGGGAGCGATAGGATTTTTCATGCTATATTATTATACAAACGTTCTGACAACAGCAGTAGCGGGGGTCGGATTTATCGTTTATGTCGTTATTTATAGTTATTGGAAGAGTCGAACAATTAATGGAACAGCCATTGGTAGTATTGCTGGTGCCATTCCTCCTGTTGTTGGGTATTGCTCTGTTAGTAATCAATTGGACATGGGAGCAATTATTTTGTTTGTCATGATGGTTTTATGGCAAATGCCTCATTTTTTTGCGATTGCTTTACTTCATTTTGATGATTACAAATCGGCTCGCATCCCTGTGTTACCCATCATGAAAGGGATTGAAATCACCAAAATTCACATGGTTATTTATATTATTGGTTTTATTATAGCGACGGCGTTGCTCACTTTTATGAACTACACAGGATTTTATTTTTTATTTTTTACAATTAGCATGGGGCTTATTTGGCTTGCCTTGTCGATTAATGGGTTCAATCGAAGTGATGATATGGTATGGGGAAAGCAAATGTTTCGCGTATCTCTTATTATGATTGCAGTCGTGTCAATTGCGATTCCTTTTGATGTAATATAATTTATGATGGAGAATAGAATGACTAAAGTTTTATATATTGAAAGTTCACCAAGAAAAAAAAGATCAACATCGATTGAAATAGCTCATTCATTTTTAAAACATTATGAAGAATTTCACCGTGATGATGAAATTAAAACGATGGATCTATGGCAAAAAGAATTACCTCCCTTTGATGGAGACATAATTGATGGTAAATACGCTATTATGCACGGACAATCTCATACAGAAATGCAAAGAAAGGCCTGGCGGAATGTAGAGGATCTTATCAATCAATTTAAAGATGCTGATAAATATGTATTCTCATTACCGATGTGGAATTTTGGAATTCCATATAAACTAAAGCACTTTTTTGATGTAATTGTACAACCAGGATATACATTTAGTTTTTCTCCTACGGAAGGATACAAGGGACTAGTTACAGGAAAACCTGCTTTAGTCGTTTATTCTAGAGGCGGAGCTTATGGTGCCGGAAGTGGCGGTGAGAGTTTAGATCTTCAGAAAAGTTATATGGAAACCATTTTAAAATTTATTGGATTTACAGATATTCATTCAATAGTGATAGAGCCGACATTAGCTGGAGATGAAGCAAAAGATAAAACAATGAAAAATGCAGAAGTAGAAGCAGAAAAGTTGGCTAAAGTTTTTTAGTTTTAAAATATACAGGATGAATAATCAGTCAGCCCCCTGAAGGTTGTCAGTCCGTCCCGGCCGAGCGTGGCCTCTTTTAGTTGGAAGTGAAATTCATGCTTATCTGAAGGTAATCAGCAGGCTGTCTCGGCCTGAATCTATTTTGGCTATCAGGCCGGGACGGCCTGAATACCTTCTTCAGGCTCAACGGATCGGTATTTCAAAACAGCGAAGGTCTAAAGAAGGTAATCAGGCCGTCCCGGCCTGATAGCCAAAATAGATTTAGGTCGAGACAGCCTGATTACCTTCAGATGAGCATGAGTTTCACTTTTCAACCAAAAGAGGCCGCACTCTACCGATCTGATTCTAATGATATCCTATAATAGAATCTCAGGTCGGGACGGCCTGATTACCTTCTGGTATCTCACTCGGTTGTATTTAGACTGAGAAACACATTGAGAACCCTGTAAGGCCGGTATTTATCTTTACGCGCCAAGTAAATTGATAGCATTTATTTTAACTTAGCGCCATTGTGTGTATGCCTATTGACCCAGTATTTTTTGTGCGTAACTAGATTGAACCCTTACTTTTTATTTGAATCTTGATAAGTTTTTATCATTTTTTCAAGCAATGAACATCTCGTCTCTAACTTTTCAAACGTTTTATTTAACTTTTGTAAGTGAATTGGATTTTCTAATTTTTGTATTTTATTTTTTAATTTAAGATTTTGATGAATTAAAAAAACTATCAAACCCAATGCTAAAGCTCCAAGCGTAGAAATAACAGTTAACTGGTTATCTTTAATTGTCTTTAATTTTAAAAAACAAGAAATTGATTGTATAGATTCTGAGTTTAGATTAATCATAATTTCCTTTGTTTAAAACAAGAAAAATTAATTTTCAATTATTAAAACTATTTTGTATTTCATCCAAGGATTTCCCTTTTGTTTCAGGGATATATTTATAGATAAAGATAAAAGCAATAAGACTTACAACAGCATATAAAGCAAAAGTCTCACCCTTTCCGAAGGTATTGATTAAATCTAAGAAGGTTAATGCAACGATATAATTACAAAACCAATTAGCAAAAGTGGCAATGGCCATTGCTTTGCCGCGCAATTCTAAGGGGAAAATTTCCGAAATGACGACCCATGTGACAGGTCCTAGCCCAATCGCAAAGAAAATGACATATGCCATCAAACTTATTGGCGATAATATTTCAATGAAAGACCAATGTGTCCAAAAAGCAAGAGCTAAGAATGAGAGCGTAAAATCCATACCAGCAGTACCTATCAAAAGCAACCATCTCCTTCCTTTTTGATCTAGAAGTCTAATCGAAAATATTGTTGCAATCACATTGACAAGGCCTACTCCAATCGATGCAAGAGTTGCCGAGGAAGCTGTTGCATAACCTGACATTTGAAAAATAGTCGAAGCATAATAAATGACAGCGTTTATTCCTGTGATTTGTTGGAAAATACTTAAAAATACACCAATGAATAAAGCTTTTTTAATTGTACTTAACCCTCTTTTTTCAG
>JAUXSJ010000346.1 GCA_030679615.1 Parachlamydiaceae bacterium
AAAATAAAATAAAAATTATTATTGAAAGTAATTTGTTTAATTTACCTCTCTTACGAAAGACCATTAGAGGGGTATGTTCAACTGTTGTCAAGGATGAAAAAATTTTTGAAGATATTGAATTAAGTCTTAATGAAGCTTTGACAAATGTTATTTACTATGCCTATCAGAATGAGCCAGATCATGAAATACAAATTACAGTGAATCTTAATGATAATGAAGTTGTTTTTCAAATTATTGATGAGGGAGTTTTAAATACAAAATCATCATTTGATCCACTAAAAGTAAATGCAAAAAAAAATCTTGATAATTTTAACATAGAAGAGATTGCTGAATCTGGTAGAGGTTTATTTTTGATTCATCAGTTAATGGATGAAGTTCATTTTTCCACTGTAAATAATAAAAATTGCCTCGTATTGAAAAAACGTTTTAAATAGTTTTATATGGCTTTATCTATTAGTCAGAAACAAAATTACATGTTTATTGGTTTTATAATTGCGACAGCCTTAACGTCGATTTTGATTTATCATTTGACTCAACAAAAATGGGTATTGTTAAGTAAAGCTGAAAATAATTATTACAATAAGTCTTATAAGCAGGCGATCGAATTTTACAATGAAAGCATAGAATTAGGTAAAACTAATCCGAATGTTTATCTCCATCTAGCTGAATCTTACATTGCAACGGGGAATTTTGTAGAAGGAATTAAAAATTATCGTCTTTATCTTGAAATTTATCCTCATGATTCTTCTGTGCGTCTTTTATTAGCTCGAGCATTAAGTTGGAATCATCAAATCGATGAGGCTGAAAAAGAATATCAACTCATGATGGAACAATCAAATGAAGAATTGGAAACGGGCTCTTAGTTGTTTTTGTTTACTTATTCTATTATTAGGCGTTCTCTATTATCTATTAATTTTTAAACCATCTGAAATAGAAAAAAGAAAGCATTTACATGCAGTCACTAAAAAAGAAGAAGTTTGGAATGCAAAATTAGAACATGCAATGATGTTAAGTTACCAACATCATTATGAAGATGCTGAACAAGAATTTCGTTTTATGCTTAAACAAGATCCTGAATCCATTACTGTCAAAGAGAATCTTGCATTCATTTTGTTTTATCAAAAAAAAGATCAAGAGGCTTTAAATTTACTAGAGCAAATTCCTACAAACAAACGCAATTGGAAAATGAATTTATTATTGGCGGATATTTATCTTTCATTGAAGGATTATAATAAAGCTGAAATTCTTTATATAGATTATTTACAAAATTTTCCTCAAGATCAAACTGTTCAGTTAAAATTGGCCAAGTTATTTGCATGGCAAAAAAAATATGAACAATCTGTTGAAATTTTTCAAAAGCTTTTAAGTGAAAATCCTCAAAATCTTCAATTGAGGCGACATTACGCTCTTGTTTTAATGTGGATGGGTAATTTTAAAGATTCTGCATTGGAAATGCAAAAAACACTTTCAAATGAACAACCTGAAACAGAAAATTTTTCTCCTCAAGATACTAAAGAATTCAATCAAGAAAAGATAAGCTGATTTTATGGTTTTATCATCCAAAACATCGTATAAATATATTCTAACTATTCTTTTTTTCTTCACGTTTATATCCATCTTAATTTATATGATTGTTAGAATGTCAATTTTTGTTCTTTCCGACTATCATTGGGGAGAAAAAATATTAGCCTTGTCTTTATTAATTGCAGAATTTTTTATTCTCATACATTCCTTGGGTTATTTTTCAAATGTCTGGCTTGTTAACTATAAAAGTTGGAGCTTAAAAAAATCTGAATCCACCCTTAATCACTTTCCTCCCATAGCAATTATTTTGGCTTCTTATAAAGAACCCATTTCAATTTTGGAAGAGACCTTAACTTGTTTTTATAATATTAGTTATCCGAATAAGCACCTTTATTTTTTGGATGATACGCGTTACGAACTATCTTGGGACACACCAGAAAATAAAGAAATATATAAAAAAAAGATTGAAGAGCTATGTCAGTGGTATGGTGTTAACTTATTTCGTTCCAAATGGCATGGAGCTAAGGCTGGAAAAATCAATGATTTTTTAGCGTTCTTGGAAGGGCATCATAAATTAGGATTTGAATTTTATTTAAATGAACTTCAAGAAAAAAAAGAAACAGAAAAATACCTCATTATTTTTGATGCAGATATGAATCCCATTTCAAATTTTGCTGAAGCGCTAGTTTCCTTGATGGAAGAAAATCCTCAAGTGGCTTTCATACAAACTCCACAATATTATACGAATTTTGAAACAAATCGTGTTGCTAGAGCAGCAGGTGTTCAACAAGCCATTTTTTATGAATATATATGTGAAGCTAAAGGTCTAAAAGAAGCCATGTTTTGTTGTGGTACAAATGTGTTATTTAGAATAAAGGCTTTAATGAGTGTGGAAGGATTTGATGAAACATCTGTGACAGAAGATTTTGCTACTTCATTAAAATTGCATCAAGCTGGATGGAAATCGCTTTATTATAATAAGGTGTTAGCTTTTGGAATGGGTCCTGAAGACTTAGGCTCATTTTTTAAGCAACAATTTCGTTGGGCAACAGGAACAATCGGAATTCTAAGAACTTTACCCATGAAATTTATTAAAAACTTTAAAGCATTCACTTTAAATCAATGGTGGGAATATTTTTTAGCAAGCACACATTATTTGATCGGTTGGGTATTTTTTGTCATGTTTATTTGCCCGATTTTTTATTTAATTTTTAATACACCACGTTTTATGGCCTATCCTGAAGTCTATATGATGGCATATGTACCCTATATTACTGTTTCGACATTTATGTTTTTTTGGACAATTACACAAAGAAAATATCGAGCTATCGATTTAATACCCGCCTTATTAATCAATGCTGTTTCTTTTTTTGTTTATATAAAGGCTTCCTTTTGCGCAATCTTAGGAATAAAAACTAGTTTTGGTATTACTCCTAAAGGGGGAGCCAATATTTTATCTTTTTGGTCTTTATTACCACAATTAATTGTGAGTTTAACTTCTGTTTTTGCTTTAACTTGGGGTGCTCAACGCTTGATATATGAAAAAGAACCACTTTATGCAATAGCAGTGAATATGTTTTGGACGCTATATAATTTTATCACTGTGAGTTTTTTTCTATATTTTAATCATAGTGAAGAGGAAGCTACATGAGTTGTATTAGTAAATTAAAAAAGATGATTTTAATGCTAATTTCTTTGAATTGCTTAATTAGTTCTGTTTATGCAGAGGAATCATCTTGTTTAATGTGGGGGTTTAGTGTTGAAGGATTTCCGCTTTCAAAAAATCAACTGATACAATTAGAGCAAGATACAGGCATAAAGTCTAAGTTGATTCAATTCTACCTTCAATGGCCTTTACTAAAAGATCCATATACTACAATTCATTCCACTCTTGAAGCAATTGATTCATTAGGAGCAATCCCTTGCATTAAATGGGAGCCAATGACACTTTATAAGAATAATTCGGAGAATATCATTCTTTATCAATCAATTATGAATGGGCACTATGATGATTATATGCAGAAGGTGGCTAATGAACTTAAAAATTGGAAGAAAACACTCATCATTCGTTTTGCTCATGAAATGAATATTAAAAGATATCATTGGGGGACTACAGAGGATGAGTATGGTCCAAATTCACCTGAAATTTATATAAAAATGTTTCGATATATTGTTAGTTTTTTTAAAAAAAACAATGTTGATAATGTGTTGTGGGCTTTTTGTCCTAATGTAGATTCAATCCCCAACGAATCTTGGAATCAAATTAAGAATTATTATCCTG
>JAUXSJ010000347.1 GCA_030679615.1 Parachlamydiaceae bacterium
CGAAGATCCCGTCATTTTCAAGAATCTGGGTTATGCCATTATTGATGAGCAACATCGTTATGGCGTTGAACAACGGGCAAGATTGCTACAAAAGGGCATTTCACCCCATTTATTACTGATGACAGCAACCCCTATCCCACGCACATTACAAATGGCGTTTTATGGTGATCTGGACATTTCATCAATTAAAACAAAACCTGAAGGCCGGAAACACATCGACACAAAAGCAATTCCCATTGACCGGATGGGCGATATTATCGATGCGCTCCACAGACGTCTTGAAAAAAAGGAACAAATTTATTGGATATGCCCCCTTATCAATGAATCAGAAGCACTCGATTTAGCCGCCGCTGAAGAAAGATTCAAGGATCTACACAAAATTTTTGGTGATAAAGTCGGGATTATCCATGGTCAAAAAGACAGTCAATCCAAAGAAGATGTTTTGCAGCAATTTCAAGAAGGGAGTATCTCGATTTTAGTATCAACGACCGTTGTTGAAGTAGGCATCAATGTCCCGCGTGCGACAACCATTATTATCGAACATGCGGAACGTTTTGGTCTGTCACAACTCCACCAATTACGTGGTCGCGTAGGACGTTCTGATTTACAATCATATTGTTTGTTACTCTATGCAGAGCGATTAAGTCCCATTGCACGACGACGTCTTGAAATCATGCGTGAAACAAATGATGGGTTTGAAATTTCAGAACAAGATTTAAAATTGCGTGGCAGTGGGGATGTTTTAGGCCGCGCCCAAAGCGGTCACAAAGAATTCAAACTGGCAAGATTCCCAGAGGATTATGATTTACTTAGTAAAGCCAACCAAGACGTTAAAAATTTCTTTTTAGCCAAAGATCATTCCATTGAAGATAAAAATAGATTAAGAATATTATTAGAAATTTTTCAACTATCGGGAAGTTCTATTCGAATGCAATCGGGTTAATTTAACATTTTTTTAATATTTTTTATTTAAACTAAAATTATAAATAATTATTATTGGGTGGAAAAAAATGAAAACATTATTTCTTTCTTTGTTTGTTTTAGCTTCAATTAATGCTTATGCAGCACCGCCACAATCCTCAAAATCGAACACTTTACCGACCTATGAGGGCCTTAAAAAAGGTGCGCCTGAGAAAAAATTGAATTATCAAGAATGTCTCAAAAGAGGTGGCGTAATTATAATGAATCCCAAGCATCATGAGCGTGGTACATGTGTTAAAAAAGAAGGTGCCCCACTACATAAGATGATGTAATGAGCATTTTTTGAAACGTTGTTTAAAATTCTTCTTCAGAGGATTCTGTTTCTGGATATCCATTGGGGGGTAATTCAAAATCAGAGATATCCTCTTCATCGTATATGAGGGGATGTATATAATTTAGATTGGTAATATATGCTCCTGGTGAATTCGAAAAATCTTCTTCAGACGGTGTTTCTTCGTCATATTCGTAAATGTACTCATCATCTTCTATTATGTGCTCATCATTTAAGTCCGTCTCAGAACGTGATTCTACATTTGATAAATCATCTTCTTCGACTTCCATTTCCTCATCAGATTGCATTTCGATAGGGTTATAGTAATCTTTGAAATCAAAATGGACTTTTCTTCCAAAAAATTTTCGTAAAGCTTGTCGTCCCAATGTGTCATCATTTGTTATTTCTGGAATGCTCGTGCCTATTAGTCTAAGTAAAATAATAGATGATAATTCTTTTATAGAATTTGGTGCGAACTTTATATCTACATTGTCCTTAAGACAAATATATTCTAATTTGGTTAAATTTTTTATATTTTCAGGGATTTGTTTAACTTTATTACTATCAAGGTCAAGACTTGTTAATTCAGGTAATAGAAACATGCTATCAGGTAAAATTTCAATATTATTTTTGCACAGATTAAGACATTGGAGCTTTTTTAATGCGCCAATATTTGAAGGCAAGTCTGTAAGTTTGTTATCGTTAATGTTGAGAATTTCTAAATTTGTTAAATAGACAATATTTTCGGGCAGTTTTTTGATTTGATTATAGCTAAGATGTAGATCTGTAAGTGCAGTTAATTCTTGTATATTTTCAGGTAATTTTTGGAGTGGATTGTAGCTAAGGTTAAGCTCTTTTAGATTTTTCAGCAATGAAAACGCATCAGGGAGTTCTTCTATTTTATTCTCTCTTATAGAAAAAAATTTTAATTTTATTAAGTTTTTTATGTCTTCTGGAATTGTTTCTATTTTATTTTCATTTAAATATAGATTTTCTAAATTAGTTAAAGATAAGATGCTGCTAGGAAAAATTTTAAAGTGATTATCGTCAAGGCAAAGTGTTGATAACGTATTTAACATTTTGAAGCTATCTGGCAATGTGTGAAGGTGGTTCTTGCTAATGTCTAATTCTTTTAAACAAATAACTTTACCAAAATTTAGTGGAAATGATTCAATCCCAGAATTATTTAAATCCAATTCTGTAATCCATCTAATAGAATTACAAAATGAATCAAAATGATTTCTTATATATTTTCTTTCTTTGTGTGATGTTTCTTTTATAACACCAGTCAATATTTTTTCTGTGAGTATTTTTTTAATTTGTGGTGGGGCATTTGTTAAAAATATATCGGTAAGCTTTTTAATTTCTTCTGGTGATGGGCGTGCATCTGCTTGAAATGAAAGTGTGGTAAAAATAATAAAGAT
>JAUXSJ010000353.1 GCA_030679615.1 Parachlamydiaceae bacterium
AAAAAATATTTCTCTTTCAGAAAAAGTTTCATTAGCACCCGTCGTTTCACTAAATCTAAGAACTCTTTTTCGCCATTATTTTGATTTAACTCATGTTAATTGTTTAAACTATATTCAAGAATCTGAAAAAAAAGCAGTTCATATAAAAGAAATTTATTGGATTGGTAGTTCTGTTTTAAAAAATATAGGAAAAGAAGCAGTCATATTCCTTATTTTCGAAATTTTAAACGGTAATTTTTCGCAGGAAACGATTCGTCGTTGGTTTTCTCAAGCTCCACATTTGGTTAAATTTTTTTTAGATGAAGAAAATGATTTAGATTTTAGGGTAGTGTTTGAAGGGGATGATAATAATTGTTCGAAAGAACTGAGTTTACAGGTGGTGCGTAAAATTGCATCCATGATTAAAGAGCATGATATAAAAATAATCGAAGCAAATTATCCCAAGCTATCGAATATGCCCTTTCACCTTTATCAAGATTTTAATTGGAGCGAATCCTATGTGCTTAATTCGCCTCTTTTAGCTAAACGTAAAACAGTCCATGAGCCCCATTTAAAATTTTCCATTGTTGCATTGAATACAGACACAATACCTATAGATATTAATATTGTGGGATCGATGAATGGTGTTTTAACATTAGAAAACCCGAATTTATCGAGTAGAAATTGCTTCGCTATTCCAACCCGTCAATTAGTGAATTCTCAAAAAACGAGATCTATTGAAATTTCTACGCAACAATATGGCCCTCAAGCCTTTTTAGATTTATTATTTAATTGCTTTCGTCCTTCAACCTATAATTTAGATGGCTGGAGATATTTTTTAAGAAAATGTATCCGCATGGGAAATCAAAATGATGAAATAAAAATGATCAATAATATCCTTCAATCTAAAGAATGGTATTTGAATCAAAAAGATTGGAAAAAGACATCTTTAACTCAAGTTGAAGCTCGATCCTTATCAGGGTATGTCTATTTATTATTAGAAGAATATTTCATTAAGGTTGAAGCGGATTGTCACAATCAAAAAGATCCTTATATTTTGAGTGGATTTATTTTTCGAGCCTGTCAATCTCTTTCAAAGGCTTCTTGGATATCTGATCAAGAGATAAAGGAATTGTGGTGTTATGTCGATCAAATTTATTGGAATAAAAATGTTCGAACTTTAGACAGAACCACAATTAATGGACTTATTAGAAGAGCGATTATTGACGAAAATGTGCCTTTTAATGTTCTTTCTGCAAAAATTGGTTTGATGACTTGGTTAATGAATCCTTATTCAGCCACGATTCATTGTGAACAGCCTTATTTTTATGTGACCGATGAAAATTCATATTTAATGCCAATTAAAATAGGACAACAATGTTTAGTATTGAATGAGTATTTTTCTCATCACCAAGTTCCAGAATCTTTTATGGAGTTATTTTTACTTTTTAGCAAAAAATATTCCTTATCTCTTAAACAGTTTCCTTTGTCACATTATCATGAGGAATTAGAGATTGATTTAAACGTCATCAAAAAAATATACGATCAATGGCTAAATCATTCGTCTCCTTTTGTAAATACATTGGGAATGTTGCTCTACCTATCTTTTTATCAAATAAGCCCAAACTCATTGTATTTTTCTCAAATGGTAGCCACGTTACCTTCATTGGTGAAAAATTTAAATCATCAACAAAAAAATGAAGTTCTAAAAACATTTGACGCTATAATAACTACTCATTCGGAAATTCAATCTTCCTTAGCAGTTAATTACTTTAAATTGAAGGAAGATCAATCTCATGAATGGATGGAAGGATTAATTAAAAGCAATCATCCCTTACTTATTGAGATTGGATTTTCCTTATGGAAAGCCAATCGAAATTTTTTAAGAGAAAAAAAATGGCATGATTTTAATTGGGATATTTTTCATTCAATCGTTCCGCATCACTTTAATCTTTCCCTCAGCTTATATCGAACATTACAAAAGTTTTTTCCTATTAATATGATTCAGACAATAGATGAAGTTCATTTGATTTGTTCGATCCATTTACAATCACCATTGGTGACTTCAGAGCTTAGAAATTTGGGCCAGCTATTTAATCCATTTTTGGATAATATCGACCCCATTGATTTTAGAGATGATGCACAACGAGCATTATTTTCTCTCGATTTATCTCAATTAATTCTGAAATTGTTTAATGACCATTTAGAAGACATGGGGGAGGACTTATTAATAAGATGTTCTCAAAAAAAATATTTAGCAGATTATTCTCATAAGCTTTGGATGTATCGTATCAATCAATTGATCCAAAAAAAATCATATCCATATGCAACAACACTTTTTGCATTAGCTCATGAAAATAAATGGATGATGTTGGAAAGTTTGGATTCTAGGGTAAGAAATCGTTTAATGATGCATTTAAATCAATCTTTGTTAGTTCAGAACTCTGAAATGATGAGGTCTATAATTGTTAGAGAAAGCGACACTTCAATAACGCAGAAAGAAAATTGGGTTTTTCATTCAATCTTTTCCTATTTAGAGAAAAATCATTTTAAGTTTATTGAGGGCGATAAAGGTTTCATTATCTTATTAATAAAAATAACCCCTCCTAAAATGATGCTGCAAACATCTCATTTAATTTTAGAGTCTCTTCAGCTTTATCTGACAGAGGAGTCGTTTTTAAAAAAAGATTCGTCTATACAGTTGATAGATGAATTATTATTTCATGAAAAAATGGAAGAAATCATTTTATGTCGAGGACCTGAATGGAAGCTTTTTTTATTGGATTATTTACAACAAACTCACACGCTTCAAATTCAAACAAGAATCAAAGATTTATGGGGAATTTATTTAATTGTCTTAAAGATTTTTAAAATAAATCGATCAAAACAAATACTGCTTTATGATCAATTAGCTCTACTAATGAATGCAAGTGTTGAATCTTTAGTTCCCGTTCAATTAAGAGAATGGATTAAATTACATGGAAAAAATATATTTGAACTACTGTTTACCAATAAGCATTTAAAAGAAGCTCAGCTATTTTTAATTTCAATAGTAAGATTGAATCTTTCATGTAACAACATGGGAAATGATAAAATCTTAAAAAGAGTTTGGGAACTTTCTCGGTGCAATTCAGACAAGCCTTCAGATGCATTAATTGATTATTTTTGTTCTCAATCTTTTGAAAAAAGTTTTTCCCATCTTAAAAAAAGGGATTCAATTCATTTAAGATTAATTGTAGAAAAGCTTTTCTCTTCATATCCATCTAATTCTGATTTAAATGCATTGAAATGGTTAAATTTGTGTTTAAAGCATTCTGTCATTGAGAAAACACTATCTAAAGAATTATATTGTCAGGTTGAAAAAAAAATCGCGAATACTTTAGAAATTTCAAAATACTCTACTGAGAATTTTTTATTAATCATTAACGTCATTCAATCCCTGAAAATAAAAAATGAAAAAATATGGTTGATGCTATGGCAAAAGATTGAAAATGAAAAAATAAATCACCAGGAAAGTTTAATTTGTTCAAAAGCCTTGGAGACTTTTAAAGAAATTACTAATGAAAAAGAAGGTGGGGAATGTTTTGTTAATTGTTTGAAACATGTTTTCCAATGTATGACACTGGTAAAAAATCTTGAACTCTTTAAATTTATAGAAAATCAAGACTGGCAACATTATTTTATCAAAGATGCAACGATTCATCCTTTATTTTACCCTACACTGACAGCATTGTTTTTAGGGGTGACTCAATTAGTAGATTCTAATTCTTTTGATCAAAAATTAATTGAGAATATTTTAATCCAAAAGAAGAGGTTTTCTGAAGATCGCACATTTAATAAATGGAATCAAGCTATTGAAAAAGCATTACTTCAAAAATTTAAATCTTCTAGAATTCCTAGCGGAATAAAAGTTTTTGCAGAATTAATGGCTTCTCACTTGAAGTGTTTTTCTCTAAATAAAAAAAATGATTATTATGATTTATTCGTAAGTCTCATTAAATCGTTCATGACTTTACCTCAAGAATTGTTGGGCGAAGCCGATATTGGTGATGAATCTTTAGTTGATATTTTTAAGTTTATTGCAAAATCCAATGCACTATCGATTGATGAAAAAATAAACCTAATACATCTATATGATTTAAAAGTTCATCAGAAGAAAAAGTACATTATTGAACCGCTAGTTTTAGTTATTTTAGAAAAAGGTATTCAGAAAAAAATTGGATTTTTAAAATCTTATTTTTTTCCTATTTTTTATGAAATGATTCAAAATCATGAGATCACAGTAGATCAAATTGATCATTTTTTTAATTTAGCTATAAATAAATTTACCTTAAATAAAAAAGAAAATGAAAATATTCATTTTTTAAAATTTATATCTTCGATTGATCGATTAACTATATTAGTCAAAGACGATTCTACAATTCAAAAAATGGTTCTATTATATACAGAAACCGTTCCTTATTTCTTTTCAAATCAAGAAAATGTGTTACAAGCTTTGAAATTGGTTTTACCTTTTGTAATGCAGTACGGAAAAGGGCAAGATTTGAAATCAGAAGAGAAAGAAAAATTCATTTCGTTCTTATTTTTGATATTAAATATTTCAAACAATAGCCCTCAAGAAGAAAGCCCTTTTAAATCAATAAGTACAAGTTATTATTGGAAAATCTTAGAAATTTTAAATCAAGAAAAAGGATTAAATTTTGAGTTCATTGACGATGCATTAATTTTTTTCTTAAAAAGCACAATTGATATGGTGAAGGAAAAAAAATTAAAAAGTTTTGAAGCTATATCAAGACTAGAGCCTATCATGTATTTCTTTTCAACTGTGTATATAGATGAGTCAAATAAGATCTTAGAGGTTTATAAATTTCATTTTTTAAAAAAACAACAAATATTTGCTCTAGCATATATTGCAAATGTTTTTTCTCGTCATCAACTTAATTTATTTATGCTAGAAACTTGGTTAAATATGAAAATTGATGACTATTCATTTACTGATCATGAAATGTCTACAAAAGAGTGTCAGCATATTTTTCATTTGATTGATTTGATTTTAATCAATCCGAGTAAACAAATGTCGAATATTTTGCAAGCAATAGAGCTGATTATCTGGTTAATCATAAAATTGCCTACTTCTGATATTGATCAATTAATAAGTTATTTTTCTAAAATATTTAATAGCATTTACGCCCATTCAGATTATTCTTTTTCTGAAGCAGATCGTATTCTTTTATATTCGTTTTTTATTCATGGAACAGATGAAAAATTGATCAAAAAACTTAAAGCTGAAAAACAAGATAAACTTTTAAGTAAACTTGGAAAATTTAATCAAACAATTGATTTGTTATTTTACAATCGAGCTTTAGATTCATTAAATTCTTTAATGAATAAAAGCGAGAGCGGATCAGAGCAAGCTTTCTATGTTACGTGGGCATTAAAAAAAATCATTGAATGCTATCAATATGGAATTGATGATAAAAAAATACAATTTATTAAATATATTCAAACTTTAACGCCTTTTGTGAAAAAAATTGCATTTCAACATGAATTTAAACTCCTCAAGTATTCTCATTTACAAGAATATGATTTTAATAAATTAATAAATGTTTTTGTCGTAACCCTTATTGAATATGCAGATTTTAATGAATACTCTAAACCGATATATATTAATAATGCGTTTAATGATCAGCGTAAAGAAATCCTTTTTGATTGGTTTCGTTCTATAAAATCTCCAGAAGAAAACTTTAACAAAGATCTTGTCTGTGATGCTTTATTAATGACTTGGATTAACATCTTAGCAAAAGCAGAAGGTAGTATTTTTTGGCTTCCTTTTAATCATCCCGATACGAAACGAGAAATCGAAGAAATAAAAGAATATATTGAAAATTATGGTAATACATCACAGAAATATTGTTTTTTATTAGTTAATTTTCAATATGCGTGTAAATACATGTTATCCGATAAAATAGAATTTTTTAATGAATTTAATCAATTAATAGAAAAATTAAAGTCTGTTTCCAATTTGAAAGAATCAATATCAATATTTAATATTGTGTCTTGTTTTATTTTAAGTTTAGATGAAACATTTTATAAAAGTAATGAAGAGGAATATAAAAAAATTTTTAATAAATTCTTAATTTCATTAATGGAATTTGCATTAAAAAATTATCATATAAATATAGAGAAATTTCAAAGGGTTATAACTTTCTTTGTTATAAAATCATTTGAAAAAAAAATATTAAATCCAAAAGACGTTAACCATATTTTATTTATTAAATGGATGGGTCCTTATGTAAATTTTAATATATCTGAAGAACCTTTTCTGTGTTTTATATATTTAATATTTAATCAAGAAGATAGAGTTGAAAGTGATTTTTATAACTATGCTAATGATTTAGAAAAGTTGTTTCCACATATAAATGAGTATATTATTCAAACAGGTAGCTATTGTAATTTTCAAAAAGTAATGAAATTGATTACAGATATCTACAAAGTTAATGCATTAATTGGAAAAAAACTTTTTTTAACGTGGTACTATAGTTTCAATGGGTTATTATTCACGAATAAAAATGGTGAAGCATTATTGAATATGATTTTTTGCTTGAGTAATGGTTTTGTTAAAGAAACAAATTGTAGTTTGGAATTAAAAGAATTGATTATTTATGCAAATGATATTGAGCAAAAAAAATATATTTGTTCTGAATCTAAAGTTTTTAAAAAGATATTCATAGAATATTTTGAAGAGAAAAGAGAGTCATTGGTTCAATCGCAGCTAGAATTTTCAAACTTCATCGATTTGTATCATGATCGATGATGATTAACGTTTAATTAAAATCAATTAATTGTTTTACCAGTTTAACGCAGAGACGGGGAGACGGAGAGACGCAGAGAAGGACATTTGTATAAATTGAAATTATAGATTTTTTAACTATAAATATCCTTCTCTGCGTCTTCCCGTCTCTCCGTCTCTGCGTCTCTGCGTAAAACTGGTAAGGTACTTAACTTGTTTTAGCTAAATGTTTTGTTCCAAATTTGCAAAGGCATCTCCAAGATGATTGATAAGATCACTTGCAAGCAATCCACGAGAAGTGTTTCTTGCTTTTGCAGCTAATTCACCCGCATAGCCATGTAAAAACACTCCTAAAAGAGCTGCTTGAACGCAATTTAAATTTTGCGATAAAAGTGATGCAATTAATCCTGTTAAAACATCACCACTACCTGCTGTAGCCATCCCTGGGTCGCCTGAGGGGTTAATGTATATTGGTTCTCCGGGATGGAAAATAAAAGTAGGTGAACCTTTAAGAACTAATGTCACTTGATGTTGCTCAGCGTAATTTTTACAAAGATTAAGTGTATCAAGATTAAGAATGAAAGGCAGATCAGAATTTAATAAAACTTTCATTTCGCCATGATGAGGAGTCATTATAGTTTGTTTTGGTAATTGAAATGGATTCTCTGCATACAAAAACAAGGCATCTGCATCGATAACACAAGGATTTAATAAATTTGGTAATAAATGATAAAGAAAAATAGACATTTCATGACTTCTGCCTAATCCTGGGCCAACAAAAATGGATCCTTTCTTATTCATATTTTTTTCTAAATCAGCTTTGTGATGAAATTCAAAAGGAATTTTAATGATTTCAGGTGGAGCTGATGATAGTTCAGTTTCTATTCCTTTTGGATAAAATAGCCTCATCATTCCACACCCGCCTCTTAAAGCAGCATGGGAAGATAAAATAGCTGCTCCTGGCATTGCAGATGAACCCGCTAATCCATTAACTAAACCCGTTTGATATTTGTGTCTTGTTCTTTTTACTTGAGGTAAAAATGTAGCGACGCTTTCTTTAGTTATTAAACTAAATTCAGTTGAATGATTTTTAATTAAATCTGAGGGTAATCCAAAATTGACTTCTTTTAACTTACCTGTTACTTCCCATCCTTCATTTATAAAAAAACCTAATTTGGGTAGCCCAAGGAAAATGGTTTCAGTTGAATGAATGACATATTGACCACACTCTCCCGTAGAACCATTTAAACCAGAAGGGACATCAATTGATAGGATGGGAAGTTTGCTCTTGTTTGCGAATTCAATAAGTTCAGAATAGGGATTGGAAACTTCTCCTACAAATCCTGTACCAAATATCCCATCTAGAATGACGCCTTGAGCATCAAAAGATTGAGTATTAGTAAAAATTTCTCCACCTTCTTTCACGAATAGTTCACGATTAGTTTGACAAAGCTTAGAGCAATTTTCCTTTTTTTCGTATTGAATCGCTTTAACGATAAACCCGGCTTTTAGTAAATGTCTACCTGCAACAAAGGCATCGCCTGCATTATTTCCCTTGCCGCAAAATAGCCACACATGATGAGAAAAATGATGTTGTTCAATAAAATCAATAACGTGATTAGAAATTCCTATTCCAGCATTTTCCATGAAGTCTTTTTCTTGAAAACCCAAAGCATAAGCTTGTCGCTCAAGATCTGCCATGGTTGAAGCTGAAACTATTGTTTTCATTACAAATGCTCTTCTTTAATCGTTCTTTTCATTAATGCATGAACAGCTTCAAGAGGTTTGAGACCTTGATAAATAATTTGATAGATTGATGTGGAAATAGGCAATTCTATTTGATGAGTTTTTGCTAAATATTGTGCAGAAACAGAGGTGTACGCACCCTCAACAACCATTCCAATTTGTTGGCGAGCTTCTTGAACGGAAATGCCTTGTGCAAGTAAGAATCCAAAACGAAAATTTCGACTCATGGAAGAACTACAGGTCAAGCACAAATCACCCATTCCAGATAAACCATTAATTGTTTCTTGTTTACAACCACAAGCAACAGCTAATTTCCGTATTTCATGAAGACCACGAGTCATTAAAGCTGCTTTTGAGCTAGAACCTAAGTGCAATCCATCCGAAATCCCACATGCAATCGCTATGATGTTTTTTAATGCTCCTCCAAAGGAAACACCCAAAATATCTGTATTAGGATAAACTCTAAAACTTGGAGTATTAAAAGTACTGCAAATTGAATGTATTACCTCTGCACTATATCCAGAACC
Source organism: Parachlamydiaceae bacterium (assembly GCA_030679615.1). Classification (GTDB taxonomy): domain Bacteria; phylum Chlamydiota; class Chlamydiia; order Chlamydiales; family Parachlamydiaceae; genus JAUXSJ01. Next base: position 9,043 of record JAUXSJ010000353.1, read on the forward strand.
TACAACAGAAGTTGGTAAGCCATGAATAACTTCTTGAGCAAAGCTTGGTCCGCTCAGACAACCAATAAAAGGACGAAAATGATCCCCAAGAATTTCAATAATGACTTCAGATAAAATCCTGCCAGTATCTTGTTCGATTCCTTTAGATGTAGTAACGATAGGGCAAGTGGGGAGTCCTAAAGAACGTACTTGTTCGAATACAGGACGAATGCCAGCAGAGGTGACAGATTCGACGATCATATCAACATCTTTCAAAGCTTCAGTCATGTTAGTCGTGAAACGAATATGGCCTTTAGTTTGGTGACCTGGCAATAAGGGGTGTGTTTTTGTTTTTGTAAGATGTTCAGCAAGGTCGGGTTTAGTTGTCCAACAAATGACTTCGTTTCCTTCTTTGGAGGCTAATAAAGATGCTAAGCAATATCCCCATGCACCCATTCCTAAGTATCCGATTTTTTTCATAGCAATCCTGATATATGTCTTAAACTAAAATTAACAGAAAATAATTTTAAATGAGAGGAAAATTGCTTTACACCATTGACGATAGCAAATTCAACGCAGAGACGAGGAGACGGAGAGACGCAGAG
>JAUXSJ010000358.1 GCA_030679615.1 Parachlamydiaceae bacterium
TAAAAAATAAATTAATTGAAAAGAAAAAACTAAGTGGGAATTAAATAAATTGTTAAATTAAGACAGGAATTTTATGTATTATTAATTGGTCCATGAAAAAATAAATGGAGGTTTTTATTTGTGGTGGTTCTAGTATGGCAGATGGGGCGCTTCAAATGATTGTCGAAGCTCCCTTTGTATTAGCATATGGATGTGGTCCAAACATTCTCGTCGGTTCTACAGTGGTACTGTCGAATCTTGCTGCTAGTTCTACAAGAAAAGTCCATGAAGTAATATTGGACGTTAAAGAAAATTTTACCACAAATGAGGCAGTCAGAATGAATCTTCAATGGAAGAAAGATTCTATCGTTGCAAAGCGCGAGCATAATAAAGAAAGAGTAGAACGCTGGGCTATAAGCATGATTCCTATTTTCGGCCCTTTTAAAGCAAGATATGGATCAAAATATGAGTCGTAGAACTTGAACTGCGACCAATCGTCTTTAAGGATAAACGAAGCAAACAATAACCGATTTGTTCTTAAATATGATGTTTCAAAAAGCGGATAGGTTATGTGCAAGTTTTTTATGATAAACCTTAACTGGACTTGCAGGCTAAAGCCTGCAAAAATAAGCCCAGATTAAGTCATAGGCTACAAATTGCTTTATTTCTTTGTCAAATAACGAGGGATAATTTTTTGTCCCGTCAATGCATTCCATTCGCTAACCTGTACAGAACCGTCATAGTTAAATACTTCAAAACGAAAGACGGGGAGATAGATTTCCTCCTCACTTCTAATTTTGAATTCATTACCAAAAGCAGCTTTTGCTAATGTTAAAATTTGACTACGTCCAAAATTTCGTGTTGCTTTTTGATTCATTCCTTGAGGTTTTGAAACAATGGGCTCTTTGATGTGTGTTTGAGGGTTTACTAATAACTTTGGTTGTTCAAAATGCAGTTGAACAAAGTTACCCTTAACAACAATTAAATGCTTTTTTTTCGTTTCTTCAATCCAAGGATCAAGAACTTCTCGCTCTATCTTCAATTCTTTTTGTAATTCTTCTATCGAAACTCCACCATTATATTTGGCTAATGATTGAAGGATTTTGAAGTCATTACGATTAGCATGACACTCTAAACAATCCCGAAAACCATGTGTAGTTTCCCATGTACTGGTATTTAGAACAATTTCTCCATCAGTCATCCCCCATAAAAGAGATCCTTCTTTTGGTTTTTGATCCGCCATAAATTTGACTTCCAAAAGAAGGTAAGGATAGTACATCAAAGAGGTGTTTTTAATCGACTTGCCTTCTTTGTCTGAACCAAGAATGCTTTGTCGATGGCGATCAAGTATCTCTTCGGGAGTAAATCGAGACTCTAACGTTGCGATGTCTCGATTATCGATGTAATTAAAAAGCTGTTCTTTCCAATTGCTTAAAAGATCTTCATTCCAGATCCACCAAAATCCAAATCCCAGAAAAATGGGTGCTAAATAAAAGAAAAATCGACTTTTTTGCGGTGGACTTTTTTTTATTTGATCTTTTTTCGCCATATTTTTAATCCGTTTGATTAATCTTTCATGGATAGAAGAAACTCAGCATTACTATTCGTCTTTTTTAATCTTCCAAGCAATAGATTCATCGCATCTTCGCATGGTAAATCAAAAACAGCTTGTCGCAAAATAAGAATTTTTTTCAATTCTTCAGGGTCATATAAGAGTTCTTCTTTTCGCGTTCCGCTCTTGATTAAATCAATTGCTGGATAAGTACGGCGATCAGCCAATCTTCGATCTAACCATAACTCCATATTTCCTGTACCTTTGAATTCTTCAAAGATAACTTCATCCATTCTAGATCCAGTATCAACTAATGCTGTTGCAATAATTGTAAGAGACCCACCATTTTCAATATTTCTTGCTGCTCCAAAAAAGCGTTTAGGTTTATGCAATGCATTTGCATCCATACCACCCGTCAAGATTTTTCCTGAATGTGGTTGAACAGTATTGTAAGCGCGAGCTAAACGTGTAATCGAATCTAATAAGATAACCACATCATTTCCATGCTCAACTAAACGACGTGCTTTTTCAATGGCCATTTCTGCAACTTGAACGTGTCTTTCTGGTGGTTCATCAAAAGTAGATGAAATGACCTCACCTCTAACAATCCGTTGCATGTCTGTCACTTCTTCTGGTCTTTCATCAATTAGAAGAACAATCAAAATAATCTCAGGATTATTAATCGCAATTGCATTGGCAATATTTTGAAGCAAAATCGTTTTTCCCGAACGAGGAGGCGCTACAATAAGACCACGTTGTCCTTTACCAATTGGTGCTGCTAAATCAAGAACACGGGTGGAATAACGCTCTTTAGTTGTCTCCATGACAATGCGTTCTTGAGGATAAAGTGGAGTTAAGTTTTCAAATAAGATCCGCTCACGTGCTTTTTCAGGTGATCGACCATTGATTTTATCTACTTTTAGTAGAGCAAAGTATTTTTCTTTATCTTTTGGAGGACGAATTGTACCGCAAAGAGTATCACCTTTCTTTAAATCAAAACGTCGAATTTGTGCTGGCGATACATAAATATCTTCTGCAGAGGGGAGGTAATTGTAATTTGGAGAGCGAAGAAAACCAAATCCATCAGGCAGGATTTCGAGAACACCTTCACCATAAAGAATTTCATTGGGGTTTTCAGAAATGGACTTAACAATTTCAAAAACCATTTGAGATTTTGTTAATGAACCAAGGTGTTTTAAACCAATATTTTTACCATATTGATTAAGTTGGTCAATATCCATTCGTTGGATATCTGCAATTTTAGTAATGATTTCTGGTTGGTGAGTTTTTTCTTGAATCACTGGGGCTGGTTCAATTCGACGCTGAGAGTGATTTGGTTCAGTCACCTCAATCGAACTTTCTTGTGGTCTATTTTCTGGGTCCATTAAAAGAAGACTCCAATGTAAAGGTTAATGTTGAATCTCTGCAAGCTGCTCTCAAGAATTAATTAATTCTTCGTACAACTTTTTTGTTGTTTTCCTTAGATCTTGTAGAGTGCCATCATTCGTAATGACATAATCGGCCCGTATTGCCTTTTCTTTAAGAGGATATTGTCGCGCAATACGGTCTTCGAATTCTTTTCGACCATATCCTGTATTTTTTTTAAAACGTTCAAATTGAAGGTCAAGCGGGGCAGTTACAACAATCACTTTGTCAAAATTACCTTTTTCCCTGCTTTCAAAAAGAAGTGGTATTTCAACGATAAAAAGTGGAAAAGGTGATTGAGATTGTCTTTGCCTTATATACTCTTGATCGATCTCCTTATACACGAGAGGATGAATTAATTCTTCTAATTTCAATAGTAATGATCGATTAGGGAAAACAATTTTTGCGATCTGCTTGCGGTCGATTTGATTACTAACTAATACTTCAGGTCCTAACAGCTCAACGATCTTATGGCAAAGATTAGCGTCAGAATTCAATAAATGATGAACGATATTGTCGGCACTTACAACGTAAGCTCCTAATTCTTCAAAGATACGACAAACCATTGATTTGCCACATGAAAGACCGCCTGTAATGGCCACCTTTTTCAAGCTTAACATTCCTTCCAATTTTTGCCAACATTGATATTGACAATGATGGGTACTTTTAGTTGAATTACTTTTGTCATCGCATCATGGACCAACTGAGAAACAATCGGAATTTCATTTTCTGGTAATTCAAATATTAATTCATCATGAATTTGTAAAATCATAAATGCTTTTAATTGATGTTCACTCAATTTTCGGTCAATTTCTAACATCGCTAATTTAATTAAATCTGCTTGCGTGCCTTGTAATGGAGTGTTTACAGCTAGTCTTTCAGCCATATTGCGAATCATTACATTGGAGCTATTAATTTCAGGAATTAAGCGTTGACGTCCAAATAAGGTCACTGCTTTACCTGTTTCTTTTGCTAAAATCTTACAAGAATCAATAAATTCTTTAACTTTATGATAGCGTTCAAAATAGCGTTTAATAAATTGAGAAGCCGTTTTGTTATCAATTCCTAATTCTTGAGAGAGTCCAAAAGCTTGTTGACCATACATTATTCCAAAATTAACAGCTTTTGCTTGATAGCGTTGTTCTTTTGTCACTTCTTCCAAAGGAATATTGAAAATTTGTGATGCGGTAAAAGTATGAATGTCTTCATTTTCAATAAAAGCATGAACTAAACTAGGATCTTCACTAAAATGCGCGAGTAAGCGTAACTCAATTTGAGAATAATCTGCTGAAAGATAGCTCCAATCAAGATTTTGTGGTCGAAATGCTTCTCTAATTTTACGGCCGACTTCTGTTCGTACAGGAATGTTCTGTAAATTAGGATCTTGACAACTAAGTCTGCCCGTTGCTGCAACGGATTGGTTAAAATTACAATGAATACGATTTGTTTCCGCAATGGCTTGTTGAGGTAAAGTGTCAACATATGTCGAACGTAATTTCTCCAATGTACGGTATTCGAGTAATTTTGAAGCGATAGGATAATCTTTTTTTAAATATTCAAGCACATCGGCATTAGTAGATTTTGAACCTGTTGCTGTTTTTTTAGGTGGATGAATTCCTAATTTATTAAATAGAATTTCACTAAGTTGTTTAGGTGAATTTAAATTAAATTGTTCCCCAGCCATTTCATAGATAGATTCAGCTAGCTTATGAATTTCTTGTCCTAATTCTTTGGATAAATGAGATAGGGTTTCTTTATCGATATAAATGCCATGTCTTTCCATTTTTGCTAAAATAGGAAGGAGAGGAAGTTCTAATTCATATAATAAGTGATTTAATTGACGTGATTCTAGTTGAGGCGTCAGTGCTTGCTTAATGCGAATAGTATAATCGACATCCTGGCAACAATAATGACAAACTTTTTCTAAAGGAACGTCTTTCATTCTAATTTGTTGCTTTCCCTTTCCAATAAGCTCATCAATGGTTGGTTTGACTTTTCCTAAAATTTCTATGCAAAGATGTTCAAGTGAGTGTTGTCGTTGATGAGAATTCAGAAGATAGGAAGCGAGCATGATATCAAAATTGAGATGAGAGATTTGAATACCGGCATTTAACATCACATGATAATCATATTTTAAATGGTGACCATAAAAACCGATCATTGGATTTTCTAAAAGAGGTTTTAATGACTGAAGCACCTCTTCGGATTCTAATGATCCATTTAAAGGAATATACCAAGCCTTGCCTGGAACATAGCCCAAGCCAATGCCAACTAATTTTGCTTGAAGGGGGTGAATGGAATCAGCTTCGGTAACAATGCAAATTTCAGGTTGAATTGAAAGATGACTCACTAATTGATGAAGAGATTCTTTATCATTGACAAGTTGATAAGAAACATCTTTGAAAAGATCATCCGCTGTTTCCTGAGTTTTCTTTTCAATCAAAGTTTCAGAAAGGTAGTTAAAGGGAAAATCTGTTTCCAACTCTCGAAGTAAAGTTGAAAAATTTGCGTTTTGATAAAATTCTTTAAGTTCCGAAATTCGAGGTAGCTGTATTTTAAAAAAAGCAGGATCTTGTGGAAAAGTCACTTCAGTAAAGATCTTAACAAGGCGTCGACTCAAAAGAACCTTTTCTCTTTCTTCGATTAAAGTTGTTTCTTTTTTACCCGATGCAACTTCTTTTGGGTGATCTAATAAGTAATCCAAAGTTCCAAATTGCTTAAGAAGAGATGCGGCTGTTTTTGGCCCAAATCCTGATAAGCCAGGAATATTATCAGAAGCGTCGCCCATAATAGCTAAGTAATCGATCATTTGTTGTGGGGTGACGCCATAATGCGCTTCGATCTCTTTTGGACCTTGAATTAAATTTTCTTTAAATGTGTTGAGAATAAAAATATGATCGTTGACAAGTTGACACATATCTTTATCGCTTGTGCAAAGATAAGAAATAGCTCCATGATTAGCTGCCCAACAGGCAACGCTTCCCATGGTGTCATCTGCTTCAACATTAGGAACCATGAGCTCAGGAATGCCTATTAGTTGGCAAAATTCTTGTGCCCATAAAATTTGATGAAGGAGATCGGGCGGCATTGTTTGTCGGTGAGCTTTATATTCCGGATAGAGTGAGGTTCGATATTTAGCATTATTTGGACCATCAAAAACAGCGACCAGATGCGTGGGTTGAAAATCTTTGATAAGTTTTATGATGCTACGAACAAATCCAAAAAGAGCATTTGTCGATTCTCCTTTTGAATTTGTCATTTGTCTTATAGCAAAATAAGAGCGGTAGATATAGCCAGAGGCGTCGATGATGTAGAGCTTTTCCATTTAAATATAGAACCAAAAGTATTATTGAGGACAGTAGAGATAAAGAAATTGATTTCTCAACATTAAATCTATTTCAGGAGAAATAGTGATTTGATGTTTGACTGTTCCAGTTAAAAGGGAAGATTGGCTGGAAAAAAGAGTTTTCCACCATCCTTTATTTTCTAATCTGATCACTTGATATTTATCATCGGTGATTTCTAATTTTTCAAGAAGGGCTTTTAGAGCTTCAGAAAGCGTTACACCGCTAACGTCAATATAACCATATTCTTGAGCTAAAGCTGCAGGAAAAATACGCGCGCCATAATCATTAATAAGTTTTTCTTTACTAATTTGAGGACGATGAGTTGTAACAAGATTCACAAAAGCGTCATAATAATATTCGTTAATGTTCCTGTAATTTTCATCTTCGCCTGGTTTCCAAGGACGTAAAGGATTTAAAGCGTCTTTTTCTTTACCAGCAGTAATTGTTAGTGTTTCAACTCCGATTTTTTCTAATAATTTTGTAAAATTCATAAAAGTAGGAAGGAGAACACCAATACTACCAATTAAACTCACATCGCTTGAATAGATTTTATCCGCAGCAAGGGCAACATACATACCACCAGATGCACATAGTCCATTAGTGTAGGCATAAATCGGTACATTATATCTTTTTTTATAGGCAAGGAGATTGTGTAAAATTCCGTCTGAATCGATGACAGTTCCGCCCGGACTATTAATATTTAATAAAATTCCTTTAACGCGGTCATTTTTAAAATCGCCTTCTCTAGATTCAACAAGGATTTGCTGGATTGTGTCAGTATTTAAAAGTTCAGTTCCAATTACGCCATCAATGTTAATTTGTAAGATGACAGGAGCATCTGATGAAACGACTTTTCTTTTTCCTTCTGCGTTAGGTAAAATTTCTTCCGTATTGACTGTCGTCAATTTAGCGCTTTCTGTATCGCTGGAAAGAGCACCTAAGCCCATAGTAATAGCAATAATTCCTAAAAATAAACCGATAATCACACAAAAAGCTACAAATAAAGCACGAAGAGCAGAATAAAAAATGGAGTCTCGCATGAGTATTTCCTAAGTATGAGTAAAATTCACTTATAATTGATTGTCTTATTTTCGAAAAGAAAGAAGACTAATATTATAGCTAAATATCAATTCTACAATCTCGCAAACAATTTAACGCAGAGAC
>JAUXSJ010000360.1 GCA_030679615.1 Parachlamydiaceae bacterium
AGTAGAGTATTAGATAATGATATTATTTTTATTATTGTATCTACTCCCTCACTTCCAGATGGTAAATATGATCATTCTCAAGTAGATAGTGTTATTGATAAATTAATTCAGCTTGGACGTCAAGATAAGATAAAGGATTTAGTAATATGCTGTACTACAATGCCTGAATACTGCGATTCCGTTCAGAGAAAACTCGATAACTACAATTATCGTGTGTCATATAATCCGGAATTCATTGCTCAAGGGACTATTATTTATAACCAACAATATCCTGATATGGTTTTGATTGGGGAAGCCGATACAAAAGCTGGCGAAATTTTAGTTAATATTTATTCCAACTTAGTTAGAAACAAACCACATTATGCAAGACTTTCACGTACAGAAGCTGAAATTTGTAAGATCGCTTTAAATTGCTTTTTGACAACTAAAATAAGTTATGCCAATATGGTTGGCGATGTATTACTGAAATCTGGCTTTAATCCTGAAGATGTATTAAATGCTATAGGATCGGATTCTCGTGTCGGCAATAAATATTTAAAATGGGGATATGGTTTCGGTGGTCCTTGTTTTCCTAGAGATAACCGTGCATTCGCTATTTATGCTGAACAAATTGGAGTTGATCCATAAATCAGTATTGCTACTGATAAATCAAATTCAGTGCACCTTACTTATCACTTTGAGGAAATGAAAAAGAAAATTGGGAAAAATGAGGTTATATGTTTTGACTATATAACATATAAGAAAGAATCAATTTTGATAGTTGAATCTCAACAGTTAGAGATGGCAAAGCTTTTCCTCGAAGGAGGCTATCAAGTAGAAATTACTGAACGACGAGAAGTAATAACAGAACTATTAACTTTATTTGGAGATAAATATGGCAGTAGACTTCAACTCATTGAAAAATGACATCGTAAGTTGGATAAAGAATTATGCAGTGACAAATAATATTGAGTCACTTATAATTGGAGTTTCTGGCGGAATTGATTCTAGTGTAGTATCAACTTTGTGTGCATTGACTAAGCTACCAACGTATGTTATTTTATTACCAATCCATCAAGAGGAAAAACAATTAGCCCTTTCGGAATTACATACTGAATGGCTAAAAAGTAATTTTAGAAATGTGACTAAAATAAAACTGGATTTAACAGAATTATTTGATGTCTTTAATAAGATTTTCATTACTTCTTTTAATAACGAATTAGCGTTTGCAAATTCTCGTTCCAGATTTCGAATGGTTTCTCTCTATCAAATAGCAACATCTAGAAATGGCATTGTTGTTGGTACGGGAAATAAAATTGAAGATTTTGCGATTGGTTTTTTTACAAAATATGGTGATGGAGGTGTTGACATTTCACCCATTGCGGACCTACTAAAGAGTGAAGTTTATCAAATTGCTAAGATCTTAGGGATAAAAGAAGAAATAATTAGTATTCCTCCCACTGATGGTTTATGGGGTGACAGTCGGTCCGATGAGGAACAAATTGGTGCATCTTATGATGAGTTAGAGTGGGCGTTGAATTTTCAAGGAGATACAACTCATTTAACCGAAAGAGAAAAAAAAGTTTTATCGATATATTATTCTTTTAACAAAAGGAATAGACATAAAATAATGCCAATTCCTGTTTTTAAGAAGACTAAAAATTAAATTGGAGTATTCAATGAATCGTCTTGCGATTGTCTTAGGGGCCGGTGGTTTTATTGGTGGTCATTTAGCCAACAAATTAAAAAAAGAAGGATTTTGGGTAAGAGGTGTTGACCTAAAGCACAACGAACATCAAGGATTATTAGTCGATGATTTTGTAATTGGTGATTTAAGAGATCAGCAAGTTGTAAAAAGAGTTTTAGATCAACCTTTTGACGAAGTTTATCAATTAGCAGCAGATATGGGTGGCGCTGGTTATATCTTTACCGGAAATCATGATGCTGATGTAATGCATAATTCGGCAACAATAAATTTAAATGTTGCGCATCAATCTGTAATTGCCGGAGTTAAGAAAATATTTTATTCTTCATCTGCATGTATGTATCCTGAATACAATCAAATGAATCCGGATAATCCAAAATTATCTGAAGAATCTGCCTATCCAGCAGCGCCGGATAGTGAGTATGGTTGGGAAAAACTATTTAGCGAGAGGATATTTTTTGCCTTTCAAAGAAACTATAAATTAAATGTTAGAGTAGCTAGATTTCACAATGTTTTTGGACCCTTCGGGACATGGATTGGAGGAAAAGAAAAGGCTCCTGCTGCTATGTGCCGTAAAGTAGCTGAGGCAATTAAAAATGGTAAAGACGAGATAGAAATTTGGGGAGACGGGAAACAGACTCGCTCTTTCCTTTACATTGATGAATGTCTTGAAGGTGTGAGAAGGTTTATGGATTCTGATACATTTTTTGGACCAGTGAACATCGGATCTGATGAAATGGTGACAATTAATCTTTTGGCTGAATATGCAATGGAAATTGCTGGCAAGAAGTTAAAGCTTAAACATATTGAAGGACCTCTGGGCGTGAGAGGGAGGAATTCAGACAATAAATTAATAAAAGAAAAACTTGGGTGGACTCCTTCAAAATCGCTCAAGGAGGGTCTCGAAAAGACTTATAGGTGGATTGAGGCAAGGGTGAAGGAGCTGTAAATAGTAAACAGCAACAATTAAAGAAAAATTGGTATATTCTGGAAGTGAACTTATAACTAAGTGCTTACAGTTGAGAGCTAAAAAAATATGCAAATCCAACGTCAATCGATTCATTTTGTTAGAGTTTTTACAGATGTATTGACCATCATAGTATGTTTCCTTTTCTCATTTTATTTCTTAACCAAACAGATTGGAGTTGAGCCGTCAGTTTATTCTATTGGATATATTGTACTTGGTTTAATACTCGGATGGGTTCTCACTTCTAAATCGACCGGCGTATATGATGATTTCAGATCTAGGGATTTCAGTTTTGAATTAGCAGCAAGCTTAAAAGCAGTTTTAGGACAAGCTCTTACGGCAGTTCTATTACTCTTTGTTATGAAAGAAACTAGTTATACAAGAACATTTGTAATGAATTATACGGTTTCATTATTTGTGTGTCTTGTGTTACAACGTTTTATTTTTAGAAGAATCCTTAACCGTCTTAGGAAGAAAGGTAAAAACTTACGTAATATATTAATTGTTGGCGCCGGAAAAGTTGGTAAAAATTTTTCAGATGTGATAGAAGTTAATCCCCATTTCGGGTATCACCTAATCGGTTTTTTAGATGATGAAAAGAAGAATTATTTAAATGGCACATATCTTGGTCGTTTGACAGCGATTGATGATGTTTTAAAATCAAAAAGAGTTGACGATGTAATAATAGCTCTTCCAAATTATGCCGAGGAAAAAATTGAGGAAGTAATTAAAGTATGTGAGAATCATACGACGAGGGTAAAGATAATTCCTGATTATATAAAGTTTGCTTCAGGTAAGTTTGAAATTTCTTTATTTGGACAATTTCCAATAATTGCTTTACGCAGTGAACCGATTAATCAATTTCATTGGAGACTTCTTAAAAGGGCATTTGATACAGGGTTTACAATATTATTATTTTTATCTTTGTTTTGGTGGCTATGGGCAATTATTGCAGTTATTATTAAGTTAACTTCGAAAGGACCGGTTTTTTACTGGCAGGAGAGAT
>JAUXSJ010000361.1 GCA_030679615.1 Parachlamydiaceae bacterium
TGAAACAGGAGCAACAGGTGCTATAGGAGTAACTGGATCCACTGGAACAACTGGACCTACGGGAGCTACAGGTGACACAGGAACAACCGGAGTAACAGGCGCTACAGGATCAACTGGTGTAACAGGTGACACAGGAGCAACAGGAGCAACAGGTGCTATAGGAGTAACTGGATCCACTGGAACAACTGGACCTACAGGAGCTACAGGTGACACAGGAGTAACTGGTATAACAGGAACAACTGGGCCTACTGGTACTACAGGTGACACAGGAGTAACAGGCGCTACAGGACCAACTGGTGTAACAGGAACAACTGGACCTACAGGAGCTACAGGTGACACAGGAGCAACAGGTATTACAGGGGTAACAGGATCCACTGGAACGACAGGAGCAACCGGAGCAACAGGTATAGGAATAACAGGAGCAACAGGTCCAACTGGAGCGTCTAGTTCAGGGACTGTTGAGGCAGCTTCTCTTTATATGACAGGGACACCCAATCCGCCTCAGTCACGTGGTTATTATATTTATGGAATTCGAGCTGGAAATAATCCTCCACCTTCAGACGCAACAATGATGTTTGTAACAGCATTTTTTACTTCTTCATTAAACATTGCAATTGGAAATTCAGCAACATCTCCAGGAGCAGTTTATACGCCCATTAATAATATGATCACTCTTCAGCCAGGAACATATTTTTTTACTTATGGAATTTCGAGTTCAAGTCAAATTGATTTTGCATTGACGACCAGTATCACCTCATCTGTATCCGCTCTTGCAAATATTATTCCTGCTTCTCATATTGGGTCTAATACAAATGTTAGCTATTCTCCTGTTTCTTTTTTTGTAACGGTTAATGTTCAAACCAATTTTTATTTAGTAAATTTTGGTTTAAATCCTATTGCATTGGGTACTGCCGGTACGATTATCGGGGCTCAGTATATCATGTCCTATTTAAACATTACTAAAATCAATTGAGGTGATAATGAAAAAAATATTATTTGCTTTTTCAATCTTTTTATCATTTGTTGTTCAAACGAATGTTTTTGCAAATGCATCAAATATTCAAACAGCTAAAAATTTAAATGGAGATGTTGTCGCAGTATGGCATACATTTGATGGAACAGACTTTAACTTGGCTTCCTCAACATTACCAAATGGTGGTACTTGGTCTAGTTCTGTAAGTATAGGTGATCCATCTCATACTGAGATGAATCCTGTAGTCGCAATTAATAATCTGGGCCATATTGTTATAGTTTGGTCGGCAATAGATTTAGGAATCAATGTTCTTTATATGATTGAATATAATGGTGTGACTTGGTCGAGTATTACTCAAGTTTCCGCATCAGATGAAACTATCCTTCCAAATAACTATTCGATTAAATTCGATGATACTGACTGGTTAGTGATTACATGGAGTTCTTATTCATTGACATTATTTGATAATATTGTTCGATCTTCTTTTGGAACATTTGGTTCGCCACTATCGGGTCCAACGACATTAGGATAAGTAAAAAATGAATAAATGGTAATCGATCAGTCAATGATGTCTTTATGTGGACAACATCGACTGATCGATTATTAGCGTCGATAAATTTGAAATTTCCTATTTTCATAAATCGAATTCTTTCGAAATAGAGAATTTTATAATTAATTGACTATAGTATTTAGTGTTTTAAAGCCATTCGATAATAAGAGCGCAGGCTGATCCCGTCATTAAAAGAAATGTAATGATTCCAATCAAATTTGAAAGAAAGCCATTTTTTCGTTTACCCATAATTTTTTTTGAATTGGCTATGATTAAAATAATGAGAATTAGAATAGGAGAAATCAATCCATAAAGAATAGCAGCAAAAATCAATGCTTTAATTGGATCAAAATCACAGAGATTAATTAAAAGAGCAAAAATTGTAGAAGCTAACATGATCGAGTAAAACTTCTTAGCTTCTTTTGGAGTTTTATCTAATCCATCCTTCCAATCGAAAACATCTGAAAAAATGTACCCAAGACAACCCGCTAAAACAGGTATAGCTAGAAATCCGGTTCCTAAAACACCTAAAGAAAAAAGTAAATAGGCAAATTCACCCGCTAAGGGTTTTAAAGCTTCTGCTGCCTCTTTGACGGTTGAAATATGAGTGATGCCTTGAGGATAAAGGATTGTTCCGGCAGTTAAAATGATAAAAAACATAACTGCATTGGAAAAAAGCATACCAATGTTCACGTCAAATTTCATCTCCCTAATTTCTTTATTTCCATTTGAAATATGATGATTTTTCTGCTCAACAGACATATTAGCCTGCCAAAAAAATAAATATGGAGAAATGGTTGTTCCTAAAATGGCAACTAAGATCGTGATAAATTCTTTATTCCATTCAATATAAGGGATGAACGTAGCTGATAACACTTCTGTCCAATTTTGTTCAACTGAAAAGGGAATGAAAAAATAGACAAACAAACTTCCGCAAAGCCATTTTAAAACATAGGCTAGTTTTTGATAATTAAAGAAAAAAAGACCGTAAATAAGGATTATAGTAAATATACAAGAATATGCAAAAATCGGAATGCTTGGATATAATAAATGTGCGACAGCACCCATACCAGCTAAATTGGCGGCGATATTAAAAGTGATTGCTGGAAAAATAATGACTAATAATGGATAGAGCAAAAATTTAGAATAATATTTTTTAATGACTCCTGCTAATCCAAACCCAGTGACAATTCCAATTCTCGCACAAATTTCTTGGAGGGTATACATCAAAGGATAAGTTATAAAAGCTGTCCATAAAGTAGCTAATCCAAATTGCGCGCCGGCTTGTGTGTAGGTAACTATGCCTGAAGGGTCATCATCACTACAACCTGTAATGAGTCCGGGCCCAAGTTTATCCATTGTGTGTTTTAAACGTTTTTTCATCTAACCCTTGCGGCCTAAATAAATGATTAATATAGTCAATTTAACCGACTATACATTTTAAGAAATACTGTACAAGGATTTAAATGGAAGCTTCTATTTTAGCTGTTTCAATTGCTATTCCACCCTTTACTTTTGAACAAGAAAATATCTCAGAACAATTTATTGATATTTTGTCTCTTGATGCCCAACAAGCAACAATGTTGAAACAGTTATATCACAATTCTGCGATTAACAAACGTCATACAGTGATATCTGATTTTAAAAAAAGAAGAGAGGAATGGAAGTTTTGGGGTTCTGATTTTCCAAAAACTATTCCAGGTATGAGTGAGAGAAATCAGAAATTTATAGAAGAAGCTCCTAAGTTAGCATTTGAAGCAGCAAATAAAGCATTAGATTCATGGGGAGAGGAACGATCATCCATCACTCATGTCATTTCAATTTCATGTACAGGTGTAATGGCTCCCGGAATTGAATTTCTTTTAATGCAACAATTAAAACTTAATCCAACTGTAGAAAGATTAGGAATTAATTTTATGGGTTGTTTTGGTGCATTTAGAGGTCTTTCAATTGCTAAGTCAATTGCAAAAGAGAATCCGAAGAATCGTATTTTAATGGTCTGTACAGAGCTTTGTTCTCTCCATTTTCAGGTTGAACAAACAACAGATAACATTTTGGCTAATTCTTTATTTTCAGATGGAGCAGCGGCTGTTATCATTGGCTCTCATCCTAATAAAAACGAATCTGCTTTGTGGGAAATTGATTCAATAGGATCTGTTGGTTTAGAAAATTCGTTAGATAAAATGACATGGGAAGCAAGTGATCAGGGATTTGTGATGAAGCTTTCACATAAAGTTCCTGTATTATTAGGGAGAAATATTAAGCCATTTGTAGACGATTTGATTGATCAACGTTTTTCATATTCTGATTGTCAATGGGCGATACATCCAGGAGGTAAATCGATTATTCAAGCCATTGAAAAGGTGTTGGAATTAGATAGGCGTTTAACAATGACGTCATGGGATGTGCTGGCCGATTATGGCAATATGTCGAGCGCTACGTTTTTGTTTTTATTACATCGATTGGCAGAGAAAAAATATTCGCAAAAATGGATATTGGGAGTCGGATTTGGTCCAGGACTTTCATTTGAAGGGATTGTGTTAAAAAGGCCAAATCATGAAATTTAAGCGATCGAACGATTTAGAGTTAATCGATTTAGGGCCATCCTATTATACCAATGATGAATACGAAGATTGCTTGATACAGTTAGGAAGAATTGGTAAATATTTAGGTGGGAATCGAGCAAGTTTTAAACAGTTTTCTAAGCATATAAATCCTGAAAAAATTCTTGATGTAGGTTGTGGAGGAGGATCATTTACTTTATTACTGGGAAAATATTTTCCCCAGTCTGAAGTCATAGGAATTGACTTATCTTACCAAGCAATCTTTTTTGCTAAAAAACAATTGGGTCACAGCTTGGTCAAAAATGTACAATTTCAAGTCTTAGATCTAAATCAAATTGAAAAAACACATGGAAAAATCGATATCATTACTGCAACACTTGTGTGTCATCATTTGAAAGATGCTGAGTTGATTGAATTTCTCAAACAATCCTATCGAATTGCTTGTAAATCT
The DNA here is from genome assembly GCA_030679615.1 of Parachlamydiaceae bacterium. GTDB lineage: Bacteria > Chlamydiota > Chlamydiia > Chlamydiales > Parachlamydiaceae > JAUXSJ01. Next base: position 4,539 of record JAUXSJ010000361.1, read on the forward strand.
GTTATTATTAATGATTTACATAGAAATTGGCTAGCGTATTTTGGATTTGCATTGATAGCAAAGGGATTTTT
>JAUXSJ010000303.1 GCA_030679615.1 Parachlamydiaceae bacterium
CAAAGGGATTTTTCCCTAATCGTTTAATTTATCATGATGGATTGTTATCTATAAAAAAGGCATTTAAAAAAAAGGATTGGTTGAACTATTTAGAAGCTGCAAATATTCCCCTTAATCAATGCAAAATCAATTGGCATTGGCCTTTTAGATGGTTATTAACAATAGATAAAGCCAAAGAATAAATATGAAGGTTAAATTTGCAATTATTGGTGGGGGTATTGCAGGTTTGTGTGCTGCAATTAGACTCACCGAACTTGGTGAAAAACCTTTGTTGATTGAGGGAGGGACGTATCCAACCCATAAAATTTGTGGTGAATTTCTTTCTCCTGAATGCATTGGATATTTAAAAAAATGGGGAATTAGTCCAATTCCTATCACCAAAACTATTTTGAGAACATCAAAACAACAATTAAATTTTCCATTTGCTGAAATCGCTGGTGGATTATCTCATTTTGAATTAGATCCTTCTTTAGCTAATTATGCGTTAGAAAAAGGGACTAATATTCAAACAAATTCAAAAGTACAAACGATTCATCCAAAACAACATCCAAGTGAAAGGCATTTTATTGGACTTGTTAACGGGGAATGGATTGAAGTAGAGAATTTAATCATTGCTACAGGACGCTATCCTAGCCAGTTTGAAAATAAACCTGTCATGAAATATATAGGGTTTAAAGCACACTTTGAAGGTATTCCTCTGAATGAAAACACGTTGGAAATGTTTTCATTGTCGGGAGCTTATTTAGGGATTTCTCCCATTGAGAATCAGCAATTTAATGTAGCGTGCCTTGCTGATTTAAAGATGATAGGTAAGGAAAATCCTAAAGAATATTTTCAACATATTATTGATCAAAATGATCGTTTAAAGTTGTTGTTAGGACAAGGGAAGAATCTATTTTCAGAATGGATGATGGCAGAACTCCCGGAATTTCAAATGAAGCAAACACCAGAATGGCTAGATGCTTATTTTATAGGAGATGCAACATTGACAATTCCACCAGCTTGTGGAAATGGTTTATCCTTAGCAATACTTGGAGGAAGGTTGGCGGCTGAATATGCGATTCAAGAAATGGATAAAGAATTTAAAAAAACGTGGCTTAAAAGTTGCCGTTCGCAATTTTTTTGGGCAACTCTGTTACATAAATGGATGTTAAATTTGCACACAAGTGATGCTTTAGTGACATTGGGGAATACTTTTCCATGGATGAGTCGTGCAATGTTTAAACTAACGCGGCAAAGAGAATGTATACCTAATGAACTAAGGTAAAATCGTTTTCAATTATTTTTTGCATAAATGTAATTTATAATTGAAAATCAATGAATAAGTAAAAATCTTCCTGAAAATAATTCATTTCAAATAAAATTAAATTTTGTTCGTCTGCGCAAAAATTATATTACCTCAGGTTTTTTTTATTACTTATATTCGCAAAGGACCTAAAAAGTTTGAGACTAAAGTAATCAGGCTGTCTCGGCATAGGCATCCATCTCATTTATGCTACAATAAAAAAACAAGATAGGCAGGATCGCTTTCAGCGGCAGGATCAAGAATGATAAATAATAGCTTTAAACGGTTTCAATTGGCATTAAATTAAGAGACTTTTTGGAGTGCGAAGGCCCTGCCTTCGCTTTTTATGGTTCGGACATCCTCATATGATCCACTTTTATAAATTGAAATGATTCAGTTGAATATGGCACTACATCATAATTATGCTCTCTTGAAAAAAAGCGAAGGCAGGGCCTTCGCACTCCAAAAAGTAGATGTATTCATGGCGAATAATAAAAAAACGATTTTATCTGTAGCCCGATTCAATTAAAGTGCCAAATTGACGCTTTGCAGAGGTGATTGATTCAACTAAAATGCCAAACTGACGCTCTGCAGTGATAATTGATTCATAAGAATATGTTAAGGGTTTTTGGTTAAAAAATAATTTTTTGTGTAGTAATTTTAGATGTTCATTTGAATAAAGATTAGAAAATTGTTCAATTTTATTTATGTTCTTTTTTGTCGCAACTAAACTGATTAAATTAGTGCAACAATCCATTAAGGGATCAATTTGAAAACAATGGGCAAATGCAAATAATTGAAATAAATGCTTGATCGATCTTTTTGATTGTTTTAAGTACGAAAGATAAGATTCAGAAAACGCCTTTCCCCCAAGATAAATAAAATGAATGAAGGCATCTATAGTATTATATGTGAAATGTTCAAAATAAATTTGGTTTTCGACCATCTCTTTTGTTTTTATTTGTAACATTTTTTTAATGACTGGCCCACCATATATGTATAGGATGGGGCTATGTACTTTGAATTCATGATTCTTTGTTTTTAAGGTGAAATCACAGAATTGCTTTCTTTGGTACAAGGAAAATAAGCTCGTATGAATGGGTAATGCATTTTGAATGGGCTTTGGAGGTATTGGATAAATCAAAGGAAGTTTTTCTCGCCATGTAAACTGATATTCAAGGATTTTTTGTGTATGAGTGTTATACTCTGATTTAAAATCCTGGGTAAATTGATTAAAATCTAGTTTAAATAAACTAGCAAAATCATTTAATAAGGGTTGTATGTATTTTGAATACACAAAAACACAATGCATTTTTTCATAATCCAGCATTTTAATGTCAAAATTTGGTTTTACCAAAAAACAATTTAGAGACGATCCATACATCCAAATTTTAATAATTGATCGAGTTTTAATTTCTTTTAAAAAAAAAATTCTTATTTCCTCAATAATGTTTTGAATTGCTGTTACTGAGAATTTGTCTTTAATTTTCTTTTGATGCTCAAAATCAGTTTTGCAAAAAGCAAGCCAAAACAAATTTTTATTTTTAATAATTTTTTTAAAATCGTTTCTTAAAAAGCAATCTTCAAGTAATTTAGCGTTAATTTTAGGTTTTAAATTTGATTGAATTAATTTATTTTTTTTAGAAGGATTAATTAAGTAACGAGATATAAATTTTAAATGATTAAATTTATAAGTTTTTTTTAGTAATTTAATATTTTTTAAATCAGTTGCAGTAACTGTTAGACACAATAAATTTGTGCAACAATTGATAAGAACAGTTATTTGATAGGTATAAGCAAAATTTAATAATTCATTATAATTTATTTTTTTACTCAGATGATTAGAAATACAATATTTTATAAATTCATTTCCTTGAAGATAAAGGAAAGTAGTGAAAATTTCTAATGTGGCAGCAGAATAGTTTTCAAAAACAATAATAGGGGTTTCTTTTTTTATCTCTTCAACTAGCATTTCTCTAATAACAGATCCCCCATACATATATAAAATGCAAGAGTGAATTTTAAAAATTTGTTCTTGAGATTTTAAACTAAGGTCACAAAATTGTTGGTTCAGAAATAAAGAATACATTTCATCATTTATTTTTTCCATTTCTGGAATAGATATGGGTGGAATAGAATAAACAAAATGAAAAGATCTCTTCCATGTAAATTTCAATACATTAACATCATAAGTTTTAACTTCTTGATAGGCTAAAACATTTTGTTTTTTTATTTTCTCACTATAGTTTGCTCCACAAAACTTTGCTAGTTTAGATAGGGAAGGTTGGATATAATTTTTATAGAAATATTTAGAATATTCATCAGAGCCAATCAAAATTATAGGTTCAGGTTTTTCTAAATAGAGATCACAAATATTAATTAAAATCATTTTAGAATTTTGTTTTTTTGTAAGCCCTTCTAATAAAATGACCCTCATTTTTTCAATAAATTTAAAATTTTCTTGAATAATGTGTTCCCTTCCAGAAAAAACTAAAAGTTTTTGCTTAGTATCATATGACACCCAAAATGATTGTTTCTCGTTAAGATTTTGATTGGATAAACGAGCTTTTCCAAACGCAATTAAAAACAATTCTTTTATTTGAATAATCTTTTCGAAGTTTTTTTGTTTTAGAAAATCAGAAAACTCTTTGGTGTTAAAAGTTTTTTTAATTTCTATGGATTCAATGATTGAATAGCTTCCTGAAAGTATAGACATTACGTCATCGTGAATATACATATATTTTTCTAATTTTTTTTTTATATTTAAAAATGACCTGTTAAAAATCAATTCTTAAAATATAAAATTAATGTAAAAACACTCGTTAAAATTAAACGTTTTGTAAGTTCTAAAAAAATTCATAGCAAGACAGCATGAAAAGGTAAGGCCATCCGGCCTGCATCAGGACTGGACGCCATGACTACTTTCTCAAAAAAATAGAACTTACAACGATTTTAGTCTTTAATTTTCAATATCAGATGGCGATTTATAATTTTAAGATAGATTAATCCTTTACAATTCAAAGAAAGCAAAATAGACATTTAAAATCCTTATTAGTGTAAGGTAAGAATCTATTTTTAGAATGGATGATGAATTCACATACAAGTGATCTTTGGTGACAAAGGAGAGTACTTTTCCATGGGTGAGTCGCGCCATGTTTAGTTAACGAGTCAATCATAAATGATTCTGGCTCCGAGCCAAGATTAATTCATGATTATATTTGAATAATTAGGTGTCTCCTCATCAAGTAAATTTTTGTGCAATATTTTTAGGTGTTCATTTGAATATAAATTAGCAAAATATTTAATTGTTTTTATATTCTTTTTTGTCACAATTAAACTAATTAAATTGGTGCAGCAATTGATTAGAGAATCGATTTGAAAACAATGAGCAAAGGAAAGTAACTTATATAAATCAATTATTGTTCTTTTTGATTGTTTTAAATAAGAAAAATAATATTCCGAAAAAGCATTTTCTCCAAGATAAATGAAATGAATAAAGGAATGAATTGTTGATCTTGAATAGTTTTCAAATAAAATTTGATTTCTCTTCTTTTCATTCATGTTTATAGTTAATATTTTTTGAATAATCGCCCCTCCATTTATATATAAAATGGAAGCATGAACTTTAAAAAGATGCTTTTTTGTTTTTATTTTAAAATCACAAAAAACTTTTTGTTGATATAGTTTAAATAAACTAATTTGAATAAGGTCCACTGGAGGGATAAACTTAGGAGTAAAGGGGTAGATAATCGGTTTTTCAGAAGGCCATGAAAAATACAATTTATAAACATTTTTTATTAAAATTTTATTGGTGTTTTGAATAATACAATTTTCTTTGATAAATTGGTTAAAATATAATCCAAAAATTTCTGCAAATTCTTTTAATACATATTGTATATATTTTGAAAAGTTACATGAAGAATGTCCTAAATTTTCTTCATTGTTAGATTCAGAAGGTTGTTTCAAAAAACAGTAATTTCCGACAGATAAGACTAGTATTTCAAAATTAGATTTAGTTTCCATACCTTTAAGAAAGAAAACCCTTATTTTTTCAATAATTTTTTGCAAAGATTTGATTATACTGCCATAAAACTTAATGGAATTCTCATCTACAGATACGTAAAATCTGCCTTTTTTTTTCATCGAATATTTGGAGTAAGCTTTGCAATACGCTAACCAAAAAAGGTTTTTATTAGAGATTATTTTTTTAAAATCATTTCTTTTTAAACAATCATATAATTCAAAGGTCTCATATTCTGAATCCAAATGATTCATTAAAACTTCAGGCTTATTTAATTTTTTTAAGGCTATAGATTTTTCAAATAATCCCATTAAATTAATACAACAATCCCTTAGTAGTTTAATTTTATAGAATTTGGAAAATTGATATAATTCAATTAATTCAAAATCATCCTTGCATGTAGTCATGTGTTTTATAAATTCATCCCCTGGAAAATAAATGAACTTAATAAAAGTTTTGATTACTTTTATGGAATAGTGGTCCTTGATTTTAAAAGATTTTTCTATAGTACATTTTTGACTGAATATAGGACCCCCATGTAAATACACAATCGACGAGTGGATTTTGATTGATTCATCTTTTGATTTTAAATCAAAATCACAAAATTTTTGATCTAGAAATAAAGAATACATGTTAAAATTATTATTGTTTGTTTCGAAAGATATTGGGGGAATCAGGTAAATAAAATGATGAGTTCTTTTCCAAATAAATTGTAAAACCTCGACTTCCTTAGTGTGAATTTGCAAAGAGGATTCTATCTTTTGCATTCTTTTTGTTTGAAAGAAAATAGCTCCAAGAATGTCTGCTAGATCAACTAAACTTGGTTCAATAAATTTTTTGTAATAATTATTATAATATTTTTTTGAATTAATTTTTATTATAGGTTTAGAACATTCTAAATAAACATTAGAATGTTTCTTAATGAGCAATATTTCAACATTTTCTTTATTTTGAAGTCCTTCTAATAAAAACTTTCTCATTCTTTCTATAAATTTGAAAGTTGCCTTTACAATATTATTTTTACCAGAAAATGATAAAAAAATATTTTTATCCTCAGGAGAAACCCAAAAATGGGCTTTATTTTTGATGTTTTGATTTGAATATAACGCATTTCCATAAGCTATTAAAAATAATTTCTCAACTTTGATGATTTTTTCGAAATATTTTTTGTTGATTAAAGATGAATACTTACTTGTATTGAAATCATTTCGATATTTATTAGAGAATCGACTAGGGTTTGCAGCTGAATGGCTCCAAATCTGATCATGCATGATATTTTTCAAAACGGTTTTTTATAAATTTTGATTTTTTTCTCTTATATGATACTGAAAGAGAGTAAACTTTTAAAAATAAAATTACAACTTTCCTGTAAATACCAAGTCCCATCAATAAAAATAGCATTTTTTTGATGGGACTCGGTATAAGATGACGAATTTTTAATTTTATGATAGAATAATCCTTTACAAATCAAAGGAAGCGAGATGAAAAAAACAAAATTATTAATTATAGGTTCTGGTCCAGCAGGTTATACAGCAGCAATCTATGCTGCACGAGCAAATTTAGAGCCGGTTCTTTTTGAAGGGTTTTTTTCAGGGCCAGCGGGCGGTCAGCTCATGACCACTACTGACGTCGAAAATTATCCAGGTTTTCCTGATGGTGTGACAGGCCCTGAACTGATTGATTTATTCCGTAAGCAAGCGACACGTTTTGGAACAACATTACATGTGGAAGATGTGCAAAGTGTCGATTTCAGTCAACGCCCTTTTATCGTTCGTGGTAAAAAAACAAGTTACGAAGCGGAATCCGTCATTATCTCTACAGGTGCAACAGCAAAAAGATTAGACATTCCGGGTGCTGGTGATGGTGAGTTTTGGCAAAAAGGCGTGACTGCATGTGCTGTATGTGATGGCGCGGCACCTATTTTTAGGAATCGACCCCTGTTTGTCATTGGCGGAGGAGATACAGCCATGGAAGAAGCTCTTTTCCTCACAAAATTTGGAAGTATCGTTTACATCGTCCATCGTCGAGACGAGTTGCGAGCTTCAAAAATTATGCAGCAAAGAGCCTTAAATCACCCTAAAATTAAAGTTCTTTGGAATTCCGTGGTTGTAGAAGTTAATGGAAACGAAGTCGTTCAAGAAGTGGTGATTGAAAACCTTATTACAGGTGAAAAAACTCCTATGGAAGCCGGTGGATTATTTTTTGCTATCGGTCATATTCCTAATACCGCCTTTTTAAATCAGCAAATTGAACTACATCCAAATGGATATATCAAAGTATTTGAAGGAACGCGTACAAATATTCCTGGTGTTTTTGCAGCTGGAGATGTACAAGATCATGTTTATCGACAAGCGATAACAGCTGCAGGAACTGGTTGTATGGCTGCTTTAGAAGCTGAAAGATGGTTAGCGGAACAAGGAATGGATGACTAATGCTTCTCTTAAAAAAATGGTTGTTATTTGGGCTTCTTTTAATGAGTGCATTCACACGAGTGAATGCAACGGAGTATCAGCCTTGGGTAGGAAATATTTATGAATTTGAATGGCGCAATAGTCTGATCTATCAACAATATTCTCAAGTCTCATCTGGTTCACATTTAAAAAGAAAATCAGGCCATGACACTTTTTTTAATGTGAGTGTTTTAAATACGATTTCTGAATTTTCACCTGAAATTGAGGTTCTCGGAGCAAATACACATCGACAACCAGGAAATATTGATTCTTTAAAAGTAAATGGACGTTATGTTTGGAAAGATGATGTCGCTGGCGATGCCATCACATTGACAACAGGTGTGAGTTTGACAAAAGCTTTTTGGCCTAGTTTGAAAGATGTAAGTTCTTTTCATCATGGACTTGGGGAAGCAGAATTATTTGTTTCTTTTGGAAGAGAGCGATCTGTAGAATCGGATTGGGTATCGCGATGGTGGGGAATGGTTGGAATCGGTGTAGCTGAAAGAGGGTCGCCTTGGATGCGTATTCAAGGTGATTATGATATGCAATGGAATGAGAAGCATCGCTTGAAACTTTTTTGTCATACATTATGGGGATTAGGAAGAGAGCGTTTGCATTTACAACATTTTCATGGATATGGATCGATACGGCATCAATCAGTGGATCTGGGAATTAAATATGATTATCAGATTGAATTCGTAGGGAGCGTGAGTTGTCAATATAGCTATCGTGTGTATGCTTTGAATTTTCCTGCCTATACTCATCGCGTTGTGCTGCAAGTGCTATATACATTTGGTTTGTAATAGAAGAGGGCGCATAAAATTACAGGATGAACATAAGAGACAGGATAGGAAGGATATTAACCAAAATGTTGTGAATTGACCCACAAAGAATGTCTATTTTTTAACGCAGAGACGGGGAGACGCAACAGACGGAGAGGAGAACAATTAAAAATATAAGTAAAAAATAAATAATTTTTATATTTTTAATCGT
>JAUXSJ010000312.1 GCA_030679615.1 Parachlamydiaceae bacterium
TTTTGATTTGCTTCTGCCGCACTAAAATCTGCAAATATTTTTATAGAAACAACAATCAAAATAAAAATAATCGTTAAAGCAGAAAGAATAATGTTTAAAGCGATTTCATTGGGTGTTTTTTGACGTTGTGCGCCTTCAATTAAACCGACCATGCGATCTAAAAAACTATGACCCTTTTCTGAAGTCACTTGTATTGTGATTTGATCACTCACTATCCTTGTGCCAGCTGTTACGGCACTACGGTCACCGCCGGCTTCACGAATGACAGGAGCAGATTCCCCTGTTATCGCCGATTCATCTACTGTAGCAATGCCCTCGACAACTTCGCCATCAGCAGGAATGACATCACCGACCTCACATAAAATTAAATCACCTTTTTTGAGATCTGATGCGGCGATTGAAAATTGCTTTTTATTGACAATTTTCTTTGCAAAAGTTTCTGTTTGAGCGCGTTTTAAACTTGCTGCCTGAGCTTTCCCTCGACTTTCTGCAATTGAACTTGCAAAATTAGCAAATAAAACAGTGAACCATAACCATAAAATGATTTGTAAATTGAATGAAGAAAAAGGTTCGCGAAAAGCCATCCATGTTGTGAAAATTGTTCCAATATAGGTCACAAACATCACAGGATTTCTAAATTGAATTTTGGGATGCAATTTATAAAAAGACTGTTTTAAAGATTCTTTAATAAGTTCAGCATTAATAATTGCTTTTCGAGTTGTCATGAATTTTTCTCATGGTTTTAAAAAGATTCGCCTCTTAACATCAATATATGCTCGACGATAGGTCCGAGAGCTAATGAAGGAAAAAATGTCAACGCACCAATAATGAAAATGACATTCAGTAATAACATTCCAAACAAAAACGTATTTGTAGAAAATGTTCCAATAGAAGAAGAAACGCTTTTTTTACTTGCTAAATGATTAGCAATTGCTAGTGTTGATACAATAATCGTTAGTCGAGCAGCCAACATGACAAATCCAAGGCCCAAATTATAAAAATAAGTATTTGAATTCAGCCCTGCAAAAGAACTTCCATTGTTACCGGCTGTAGAAGAAAATGCGTAAAGAATTTCAGATAATCCATGAGGACCAAGATTTTTGATACCTTGAAGTTCTTTAGGTAAAATGATCGCTATACTTGCTCCTATTAAAACTAAAGCACTTGGAATTAAAATAGCTAACATCACCCATTGAATTTCTTTTTTTTCAATTTTTTTACCAAAATACTCTGGAGTTCGACCAACCATGAGCCCAGCTAAAAAAACGGTTAAAATAACAAACATGATCATTCGACAAAGACCCACTCCATTTCCACCAAAGACAAGCTCTTCTAACATGATATTAAATAATGCAATACCTCCAGTTAGTGGAGATAAGCTTGAAAGCATAGAATTGACAGATCCACTGGAAGATCCTGTTGTTGAAACTGCCCAGAGAAGAGAATTGGATAAGCCTAATCGAGTTTCAATTCCTTCTAAAACTGGATTTAATTGTAGTGTAGAATTAAACGTTGATTGAGATAATTCTGCAATGATCAAGCCAATCATCCATAATGAAAACATGACTATAAAAATAATCCACCCATCTTTTTTGGAATTAATTAAATGACCATACATAAATGGAATGGATGCAGGAATCATTAAAATTAAAAAAGTAGTAATAAAATTAGATAGTGGAGATGGATTTTCAAAAGGGTGAGAACTGTTTGCATTAAAAAATCCCCCACCATTTGTTCCTAATTGTTTAATGGCTACTTGGGAAGCGACAGGACCTTGAGGAATCAATTGATGTTGTTGCTCCAGTGTTTCAATCGAAACATAGGGTTTAAAGTTTTGAATGGTGCCTTGAGTGACAAGAAATAAAGAAATTAAGATAGAAAGAGGAAGTAAAATATAGAGGATCGCTTTTGTTAAATCGACCCAAAAATTCCCTAAAAATTGACTTGACTGTCTGATAATTCCTCGAATTAATGCGAGTAGAATGGACATTCCCGTAGCAGCGCTTAAAAAATTTTGAACTGTTAGACCCGCCATTTGAGTAAGATAACTCAGAGTGTTTTCGCCTCCATATGATTGCCAATTTGTATTGGTGACAAAACTGATAGCTGTATTTAATGCTAAAGACCATTCTACAGCAGGTAAATGTTGTGGATTAAGTGGCAGCCATTCTTGAAATTCTTGAAGAAAAAAAACAGTGATAATACCAAGGAAATTTAAAAAAAGAAGGTTTTTAAGATATTCTTTCCATGTCATTTCAGAATCAGGTGATATTTGACAAAACTGATAGATTTTTTGCTCGAAAGCGCTTAAAAAAAGAATTTTATGTGTTTGAGTATCTTTAAAAATAAATGCAAGATAGCGGCCTAGCAAAGGCGAAATAAGGAATAATAGAATACAAAATAAAATTAAATCTAAAGTGATCATAAGCTAATCATGTTAATACACCCTTACTAAAGCTAAAATTTTTCAGGTCGCCAAATTGTATAGCTTAAGTAGCCTAATAAAAAAACACAGAGCAATCCTGCTAAGAAAAATTCTATTTGCATAATACCGTATTTTTTATTCCATGATGAAACAAGTTGTGTCATAAATTGGTTGTTTCAAAATTTTCCAGTCTTAAATCAACTTAACCTAAAATTATTTATTGATAAAGAGGAAAGGATCAACTGATTTTGCATTTGTTTTTTTTGTAGTTATTGTCGTCGCTCATAGTTGGGTGTAAATTTTTTTACCACAGAGAGCACGGACGACCTTAGGCTTTTTTTATTCAATCACCATGAATTCATCATACCTTTTGGAGTGCGAAGGCCCTGCCTTCGCTTTTGTATGGTTCGGATATATCCATCCACACATACCCACTTTTATAGATTGAATTGATGGAGTCTAAAATGAAACCACATCATCATTATTATCTCTTGAAAAAAAGCGAAGGCGGGGCCTTCGCACTCCAAAAGGTATGATGAATTATGGCGATTGAATAAAAAAATTAAAGTCGAGCCTGCGCTCTCTGTGGTAAAAAAATTTATCCTCAATTTTGAGAGGCGACCTTTTTACTACAAAATAACTATAAAAGAAAGGAATCTTCTTTTGATTGACTATATGTAATGACAAGTTGGCAATGATTAAAGTTTCTTTTTTGTTTATTTAAACAGTAATCTGTAGCTTTAAAAATAGCACAGCCCACTAAACTACCAATACAGAGAAATATAGATCCTGTTACAGCAGAAATTGTGAAGCAACAACAAAAAGCAGCGCCTATTCCATCACTACAATCTACTTTGTTAATACATTGGACATATCTTTCATTTGAACATTGATTCCCATTACATTCATTGATCTCTTTGTAATTAGAATAAGAATTTTCAACCGACTTGGTCCATGGACCTTTTAATTTAGATTCTGTAGAAAAAATTCCCTTTAAACCTAGAGTATCATTAAGTTGTTTTAGAACGTTTTTTGATAATTCATTTGAATAATTAAGAAGATGGATTTGTTGTTGAGAAGAATCTAATATTTTAAATTTTTCTAAATCATCACCTTCAGGAAGTGGAGCTTGGCAATAGCCTTTTTGACTATTAGGTAAACCTATGCCGATTGTAAATGTTATAGGCTTTTTTAAAGAGTCATTTGAGTGATTTTTTTGCAGCGTCGTTTGGATAAAAGTGATGATTTTTTCAGCTGTTTTTTCAATGTGAGGGTTATTTGGAGTAATATTTTCACGAATAATTTCTTCGTCGGAAGAGGAAGAGGAAGAAGAGCTTGGACCTAAGCTTTCGTAAATACTCATAAGTTTTTAACCCCTGTCATGCAACATGAATGATGTTTTATCTATTGTTTTTTTTGCATAGTCCAAAGCATTAAGTCAAGTAAGAAAAAATTTAAATAAAAAAACTTCAAAATTCTTACTTAGAAATAAGAGCTTTGAAGTTTATAAAATTAATCTATTTCTTCTGAATCCAAACCTGAAAATTGATCTGAAAATTCATTAGCTTTTGTAATACTATTTTCATTTATGATTGTATTTTATAATACAGGTAATGGAATTACCTAATATTTTCAATTTTATTATTTGATTAATAATTAATTATTGTTTAGTATGTCTTTTAATTAATTAAAGTTTAATCAAATAAATGTAGGTTTTTAATGAGTTTAAAATTTTTAGTAAATAAAGTTAACTTTACAGGATTTGAAAAAGTCATTTCTCCATTCAGGCAAAAAATACAAAATCATAAGTATTTTGTGCATGGAGTTATTACTGTTACCAATGCTGTGACATTTCCTATAGCAAATTATTTATCGAATTTAATTTCAAAATCATTTTGTAGTCATACAGAACGAAAGTATTATGTATATGATGATAATGATGAATCAATTAAAGAAGAAAAAAAAGTCATTTTGGTTAATTTTACGTTTACTTCAAAATTGATAAATTTTACTTCATTTGGAAGTATATTATTTTTAGTTAATGCATTCGTTACCTCTAAATTACTAAAAAAAAATCACATGAAATTAGCGATTTTAGGATCTTTTGGTTTATCTTTATATCGGCATATTAATCAAATTTCTACAAATAATGCTGATAACTTACGTAAAATGGGCGTTTTTTATGAAGCATTTGCGGAAGATTATCAGAATACTATTGCAGCATATGATGAAAGTTTTAGTGAAATTGAGGAAAAGATTAAAGAGTACGAAGATAAATTTAATAAGTACGATGGATTTTTTAAAGAACTTTTTAGTAACAATCAAAACCTTCAATCACTTGATAGCTCAATCTAAAAAGATTTTTTTTGGAGTGCGAAGGCCCTGCCCATTC
>JAUXSJ010000320.1 GCA_030679615.1 Parachlamydiaceae bacterium
TAAACCATCAAATCCATTTAAGATTACCGTTCAATACAGTGATGTTAAGGAAAAAATCAAGGGAGAAAAAAATGATTTCTCAAAAGAAGTTTTCAATAGCATTATTGGGCGTCTTAAAGATCTTTCAAACTTAAATATAAAAATATCATTAGAATCCTTTGAGTTTATTAGAAGAATCCCTAGGCATGAATGGATACCTTTTGCCAAAATCATCAATGAAAGTCGAGATATAAATTCTGATGAGCTAGCGGCATTTACCATGGGAAAATGGGATCATTCAATTTACAAAGAAGAAGAATGGCCAGCTCTTGCTCTCAGAGCATTTTTTAAAAATGAAATGACTTTAAATCAAGTTTCAATGCTATTGATATATGATTTTTTTCTTCAAGCTTCTAATAATGGTCAAGGACAAATTTTATATTATCAATTGAATCATTTGGAAGAGATAGTCACTCAAGGGACTACCTCTGAAGAAGAAGAACTTGATGAGGAAGATTTCGATCAAAAGCAAGATTTATTATTAAATTTAATCACAGGGATCGCATACTCAATTGACATAGTTTCTGAAATGCTACAAAGTCATTGTATATCCTTAGAAGAAGTTAGAAATGAAATTAAAAAATTAACCGATTCAGAATCACACCTCATCGCTTTTTTTCGTACAGATACAATTCATAATCATTGGGAATATCTCCTCTCTCCTGCTCTATTAGAAGCTTTCTTAAAGGGAATATTTAAAGAAAACGCAATCAGACCCAATTTTGTTCTTGGAATGTCATTAAGAGATGACTTCATGAACTGGAATAAACGTGATCTTTTCATCCCTTGTCGTTATCTTTCTTTACCTGAAGAAATTCATGGTATAGATCTAAGAAAATTTCCATATAATATTTATAAACATGATGTAGGTCATTGTTTTATTGAATCTCTTAATCTCGATAGAAAAATGTGGACTGAGCTCGCTGCAAATTGTGAAAAAGTCAATTCTTCTTTATTAAATACTTTAAACCTAATTCTCGATCGTGATTTATATTATCGAGATTTGAAAAATCAAAGATGTTCCGCCTTTCGTCGGTTTATTACAGTGTTAATTTCAAATAATGATTCAGAGTTTCAACATTTTTATCCCATTCTTACAAATTTTATGCTTAATACAGATTTTAGATTTGAATATATTAGAGCTATTTTCTTTGGACCAATATTTTCAATCCGTTGGGGTAATTTTGATTTCATTATTCTCAAAGATTTATTAGAAAAAATCACAAATGAAGAGTTAATAAGAATCAAAGATCAACTAAAAACTCTTCCTAATTATAAAGTTTCAATCTATTCAAAAGTTGATAATTTATATAAAATAAAAGAATTAGCCTCTAGTGAGAAAAAAGAATGGCTTGAAAAATTTCTTTCTGAAGACTTGGGTTTTTAAATAAACTTCTTTCGAAAAACCGGACAGTTACAAGAAAGTTTATCCACACAAAGATTCACTTTGTATATTTATAGTCGTAATTATAAATTAAACTTTTTCTTCTTTTTTATTCATGAAAACATGAGCTTGAGCAGCATAGTTAAAAAAAAATCACAGCCTGTGAAAAAATGATGTAAAAGTCAACATCATAACAAACCATTTAAGAATGGTTTATATGAGTGATTGACATTCCATACACATGTTGCCAGTAAATTTAACTGGATAATTAATAAAAAAAGAATAAAAAAAATAATCGGATTTAAGAAATAAGGATTAGAATCATATTTAAAATAAGCATTTTCAATTATATGAAAATGCTTTTTTTATGTTAATTCAGTATCAAGTGAAATATTGTTTAAAACCGAGAACTGGTGATTCTTTTATTAATCGATTTATACAATTTTTGTTAGTTTTATTAATATCAACAATATGTTTAGTAAAACTTTTAGTGTTCACAACAAAACTTTTTCCATTAATTTCCAAATTAGTAGTTAAATCAAAAAATCTAACTATAAATATAGAAATTGGATTTTGATAAACACGTATGTTTTTACCAATATTATTATCATTTAACGTAACTTGTAACCTATTCCCACTAACAATTGAATTAAAAGATCCTTTAGATTCTTTTGAAAAAAAATCTTTACATATAGGTTTACATGTATTATTAGTTTCGCTATAAAAAACGGGTGTCATAAATATTCCTTTTTTTTAATTAATTATTTATTAAAAATTTAAAACAAAAACAGATACTTAAATAAATATTATTAAATAAAATTGTTTTATTTTTATAAGGAAACTTTAAAATAACAATAAAGAATTTTTTAATTGATCAGGGTATATTTTTGATTAAAATTATTCTTCTTTTCTATTTATTAGCACTTGAGCTTCAGTAGCATTGATAAAGAAAAAAACTCACCAGCAACAGAATCGCTTTTCATGATCGATTTAAAATATTTCAGTAAACAACTTTTTTAATGTAAATGTCTTTGAAAGAGCACAATTAAAAATAAAAAAAAGGTCATCAAATTCCATTTTAATACTTTGTTTTAGGTTTATATCAAACCTCAATTTAAGTCATTATTTCTCAGGTTTGGTATTAATACCCTCTTTCAGGAGCATAAATGTATTTAGGTCTAATGATGGGAGTTCCTTTTCCCCTCACTTCTCTTTCATAAACAATTTGACGTGAAATTCCTACGACGCGTGCTAATCCAAATAAGACTGTGTAATATTCAGAATAAGGAAAACCAGCTGCTGTTAATAATATGCCAGAGATTGCATCAACATTAGGATAAGGATTAGAGATTTTGGGATTTTCTTTCAAAACTTTTGGGCCAACTTCACGAAGAATTTTTGCCATTCTTACTAAAGGATGTTGAGAATACTTTTCTTCAGCAAGTTTATAAAAAACTGTCGCTCTAGGATCTTCAACTCGTAATACAGCATGGCCAAAGCCAAAAATTAACTCATTATTTGCAATTTTTTTATGTAGAGCTTCTTCCACTTGCTTATCTGTTGCGTTTTCCCCTAACTCTTCCACTAATTTTTTCACAAAAACCAGACAATCTTGATTGGCTTTTCCATGCCTTGGACCTGCTAACGCACACATTGCACCAGACATTGATCCGTATAAATCTTCCAATCCTGACGCAATCGCTTTTCCAACAAAAGCAGAAAGGTTTCCTCCTCCGTGATCATAATGAAGAATATTAAATAATTTAAATATTTCTACGAGTTCCGTTTTGTCTCCATTAGGAATATTTAACATGTGTGTAAAATTTTCCATGTAACCCATTTCTGGACGTGAACGAGGAGTCTCTCCCCAACCAGCATGGTAATTAATCACTGTTGCAGCAATTTCTGGAATCTTTGCGATTATATTTAAAGCATCTTCTCGATAATTATTTCTACCTTCATATATACCTGTTAATAATAAAGCAGCAGAAAATAATTTCATCGGATGACCAATTTTCGGTAACTTTTGAATAGATTGTATTAAATCTGTGGAACAAGGTGCGCGTTGATTTAACTCTCTTTTAAAGTCATCAATTTCTTTTGAAGAGCCTTTTTTTCCGAAAAATAATAAATAAATCACTTCTATAGGTTGCCACTGATCAATTTCTGAAAGTGGATGTCCTACATAAGATAGTCCTGCCACTGGATCAACTGTCGAAGTGATGCAATACCCCACTGGATATCCTCTCATTCCTGTCTCCAAATTCTCTTCTTTAATTTCGAATAAGACTTCTGACATATGATCTCCTTTCAATTTAATAAAATATTTTAATATCTATTTTTTAATTAAATCTTTTACAAAATCTCTTTCTTCAATAAGCTCTTTTTCAGATGCTTTGATTCTTATAGTTAAAAATTCGTTTAACTCTAAATTTTGAATGATTTCTATCCCATTTTTTTCTGAGTTTTTACAAGGAAATGAAAAGATTAAATCTTCATCTATTCCATAGGTATTTCCTTCTGAAATTACACCTGAAGAAAAATAATGATTTGTCAAAGTATTGTGGATTGTATCTTTAACTGCGCACAATAGGGCATCAGCAGCTGATGCTGCGGAAGATTTCCCTCTTTTTAAAATGATTTCCCCACCCCGTTTTCGCACCTTTTCAATAAATTCATTTTCAAGCCATTGATGATCCTGAATCACAGATTCAACAGATTTTTCATTTATCTTTGCGTGAAAAAAATCAGGAACTTGAGTTGAAGAATGGTTCCCCCATATAATCACATTCGAGACATCTGAAGATGAAACATGCGCTTTTTCAGCCAAAAAGGCTGTTGCTCGATTCTGATCTAAACGTGTCATTGCAAAGAAGTTCTTTCTTGGAATTTGTGGAGCATGTTTCATTGTAATTAAACAATTAGTATTACAAGGATTCCCAACGACAAAAACTTTTACATTTCGATTTGCTACTTCATTTAAAGCTTTTCCCTGTTCAACAAAAATTTTCCCATTATCCCTAAGCAAATCGCCTCTTTCCATTCCTGGCCCCCTAGGCTTAGCTCCTACTAATAATGCGAAATCTACATCTTTAAATGCCTCAAAAGGATCAGAGGAGATTTTCACTTCAGATAAAAGAGGAAAGGCGCAGTCTATCAACTCCATTTTTACACCTTCTAGAGCAGGTAGAGCAGATTCAGTCTCTAATAAACTTAAAGTAATACGTTGATCATTTCCTAATAATTGACCGCTAGCAATACGAAAAAGTAATTGATAGGCAATTTGTCCTGCCGCTCCAGTAATTGCAATCCGTTTAATTTCCTTCATGATTATTCCTCCTTTCCCGAAAATTCAATTCCCCTTATAATGGATCCACCTTAATCTATATAATTTGTGTTGTAAAACTATAAATAACTTTTTTAATGAAAAATCATCATAAAACTCTTCAACTCATTGAAATTTTTGCAAGTATCCAAGGAGAAACTCGTTTTTCTGGACTCCCGACTACTTTTATTCGACTTGCAGCTTGTAATCTAAGATGCAGTTGGTGTGATACGACTTATTCTTTTGGTAGAGGAGATACTTGGGAAATTGATGTCATTATTCAAAAAGTCATCGAAAATGGTTGCAAGTATGTTTGCATCACTGGAGGAGAACCTCTTTTACAATCAAATGTCCATCTTCTAATGAAAGAACTTTGTGATCTCGGTTATCAATTATCTATTGAAACAGGAGGCTCCCTTTCGACCGAAGCAATTGATCCTCGAGTCACAGTAATATTAGATATTAAATGCCCTGGTAGTGGCATGCATGAAAAAAATTATTGGGCAAATCTCCCTCATTTACGACCTGATGATGAAGTGAAATTTGTGATTTCTCACGAAGAAGATTATCTTTATGCAAAAGATATTTGTTTAAAATATCAATTATTTGAAAAAGTGAATAACGTTCTTTTTTCTCCCGTCTTTAATGTTTTGCATCCTCAAAAATTAGTTGAATGGATTTTAAAAGATAAATTATCTTCCGTAAGACTGAACTTGCAACTGCATAAATTTATATGGGATCCGCTCACAAAGGGAGTGTAATCAAACGATGAAAGCAATTGTACTTTTGAGTGGTGGATTGGATTCAACTGTTGTGTTAGCTATGGCTCTGGAAGAAAAAAAAGAATGTTTTGCTCTAAGTTTTGATTATGGACAAAAACATCACATAGAATTAATTTCTGCTAAAAAAATTGCTGATCACTACAAAATTCCTCATCAAATCATTAAAATTGATCCCAATGCCTTTAAAAATTCTTCTTTAACATCAAATTTAGACGATCCTAAAAATCGGACATCAGATCAAAT
>JAUXSJ010000328.1 GCA_030679615.1 Parachlamydiaceae bacterium
TCTCTCCGTCTCTGCGTTAAAATTTCTCTCACACTTATCCTGTAATTTTATGCGCGATTTGTGAGATTAACGATTAGGTTTTCTCATAAATATTGATTTAAAATTTTTTTTACCCTATTTATTGCACAATCTTAAAAAAAAAAATCGATTGAGGTGAATTATCCTTGATGCGGAAAGCTTTTGAATTTAGAATTAAAAGACTTATCAAATTATAATATTAAACAAAATTTTAAAGAGACAGCGACCTCTGATAAAGCCTCAAAAGGAGAGATATGAGCACATTGTTTGCATGGTTACAGCCTGCACCCCCCATCTCTGAAATCGAGGATCCAAAAGTTGTTAAGGAAACTTACAAGTATTGGCGAATTCGTATTCTTTATTCGATGTTCGTTGGGTATGCTTTCTATTATTTTACGAGAAAAAGTTTTACATTTGCGATGCCAGGTCTGATTCAAGATCTTGGATTTGATAAAAGCCAATTGGGTTTTTTAGCGAGTATCTTATCGATTACTTATGGAATTAGCAAATTTGCCAGTGGGATGATTGGCGATCGAGTCAATCCACGCTATATGATGGCACTTGGATTAATCATTTCTGGAATTTGTAATATTTTCTTTGGGTTTTCTTCTTCCCTTGTTTTTTTTGCAGTATTTTGGGGATTGAATGGATGGTTTCAAGGGTTTGGATGGCCTCCTTGTGCAAAATTTTTGACTCATTGGTATTCGCATTCTGAAAGAGGATCTTGGTGGTCGACATGGAATGTTTCCCATAATGTAGGGGGTTTTTTAATTCCTTGGATTGCTGGATTCGCACTTCAACATTTAAACTGGCGTTATGCCATGTTTATTCCTGGGGTTTCTTGTATTTTGATCGGATTTTTTCTTATCAACCGTTTACGTGACACGCCTGAATCTTTAGGTCTTCCAGCCATTGAAAAATACCGCAATGATTATATCGATAAAAAGGAAGCAAGTGGTGACAATGAAAAACTTTCATCTAAAGAAATTTTAATCAAATATGTTTTGAAAAATCCCTATATCTGGCTTTTAGCTGTAGCTTATTTTTTTGTGTATATTGTGAGAACAGGGGTAAATGACTGGACCGCACTTTATTTAGTGGAATCAAAAGGCTATTCTGAAATGTATGCTAACGGATGCACTTCCTTTTTTGAGGTGGGCGGATTATTTGGAAGCTTGGTCGCTGGTTGGTCATCGGATCGTCTTTTTTCAGGTAAACGAGGTCCAATTAATGTAATATTTGCTTTAGGAATGCTAATTTCCATTTTTTTGTTTTGGTTGATACCTGCCGGTTACCTTTATTTTGATTTGATCACTATTTTTATTATTGGATTTTTCATCTTTGGACCACAAATGATGATCGGTTTAGTAGCGGCAGAATTATCTCATAAAAAAGCGGCAGCGAGTTCTACTGGATTTGTTGGTTTTTTTGCTTATGTTGGTGCTGCGTGTGCAGGTTATCCTTTGGGATCTATTACACAACATTTAGGGTGGGAAGGATTTTATTTCGCTATTTTATTCTGTTGTTTGATTTTAACTTTCCTTCTACTTCCGTTATGGTCTGTGACTGCATCCACTTCCAGAAGTTCATTACACCCTGTTAATCCTAAAACATTTCCTTCTATTGAGGAGGCTAGAAATAACATTACTACTTAAATGACGCGAGAGCTCCCGAGGCTTTGGCTCAATGTCATTAACTTAAGCGACAATCGGTAAAAATTAACACTGAGATCACAGAGATCATTGAGAAAGAATGAGAAAATTGAGAAAGTAAAACCTCAACGCTGTCTCAATTATCACATTCTTTCACAATGATCTCTGTGATCTCAGTGGTTAATGTTTACGGTATTGTCGCTTAAGTTGATGACATTGAGCTTTGGCGTTGCTTAGTAGCAGTGTTATTTTATCTAGACTCCTGCGCCGATCCAAACCTTAATTAAATCTAAAAACGGTTTTATTTTTAAAAATGCATCCTTTTATTCATTTAAGAGCCCATTCACAATATTCAATTTTGGATGCCTCTGCTTCTATTTCTGATTTAGTCAATAAAGCTGCTCAAAATGGTATGCCTGCATTGGCATTAACCGACCATGGTAATTTATTTGGGGTTGTAGATTTTTATAAGGAATGTAAAGAAGCTAAAATAAAATCCATTTTAGGATGCGAACTTTATGTGGCTCCGCAATCTCGCTTGGAAAAAAATCGCATATATGGATTTCGAGCAGGGTATTCTCTTCCACTTTTAGCTAAAAATAATCAAGGTTATCATCACCTATGCAAACTTTCTTCGATTGGTTATTTGGAAGGGTTTTACTACTTTCCTCGTATTGATCGTGAATTACTCCAAATCTATCACAATGATTTAATTTGTTTAGATGGAAGTCTAGGGACTCGTTTAGCTCATGAAATTCTTCAAGGGACTAAGGAAAGTATCGAAGAGCATATTGAGTGGTATCTTTCTCTTTTCGGTGAAGATTACTATTTCGATATTCAACGTCATTCAATGAGTTCTTCAGATATACAAAGCGATGGATATCATCAAGAAACATGGTTGTTGCAGCAATATCAAGAGATGATTCAGCGACAACAAAAAGTGAATGAAGCTTTAATTGAATTGAGTCTACGTTATTCCATCCCTCTTGTTGCCACGAATGATATTCATTATTTAGAAAGAGAAGATTGGCGCGCGCATGAAATTTTATTAAATGTGCAATCTGGAGAGCCCACAGAAATTTGGGAAAAAGATTCTGATGGGAATTTAAAGTTTCGAACGCCCAACCCTAAAAGACAAACTTATCCTTCTCATGAATATTATTTTAAATCCAACTCTCAAATGGAAGAGTTGTTTAAAGATATTCCTGAAGCTCTTTCAAATACATTTTTGGTTGCAGAAAAATGTGATACTTATCTAGATTTTAAGACCAAGCATTATCCTGTTTATACCCCCCCTGATTTTAATCCAGAAAAAAAAACGAAAGAAGAACGTGCGGAAGCGGTTGAAAAATTTTTATGGAAATTATGTCGCGAAGGGATTCCTTTGCGTTATACACCTGAAAGATTAGCAAAGATTAAAGATGTTATTCCCGATCGAGATCCTTTAGAAGTAGTGCATGAACGCCTTGAATATGAAATGAACGTGATTGTTCCAAAGGAAATGAGTGACTACTTGTTGATTGTATGGGACTTTATTAATTGGGCTAAAAGTAATCAAATTCCCGTGGGACCAGGTAGAGGATCTGGAGCCGGATCGATTGTTCTCTATTTAATTGGAGTGACAGATATTGAGCCTCTGCGATTTCATCTTTTCTTTGAGCGTTTTATTAATCCTGAACGTATTTCTTATCCTGATATTGACGTTGATATTTGTATGGATCGTCGTGGAGAGGTCATTAACTACACCCTTCAAAAATATGGAAAAGAGAATATTGCACAGATCATCACATTTGGTACGATGAAAGCCAAAATGGCTCTTAAAGATGTGGGAAGAGTATTAAATGTACCTCTGGCAAGAGTGAATGAATTGGCAAAATTGATTCCTGAAGATCTAAATATCACTCTTGATAAAGCTTTAGAAAAAGATCAAGACTTAAAATTGATTTACGAAACAGACCACGAAGCTGCACGATTAATTAATTTGGCTCGTCGTTTAGAGGGTTCGATTCGTAATACTGGGATCCATGCAGCCGGTATTATTATTAGCGGATCTCCATTAACAGATTTGATTCCCATTTGTCATGCTAAAGATTCTGAAATACCGGTAACTCAATTCTCAATGAAGCCAGTAGAGGCTGTGGGGATGCTTAAAGTAGATTTTTTGGGTTTGAAAACACTAACTGCATGTCAAGTTTGCGTCGATGCAATTTTTGAGCGTACAGGTAATAAAATTGACTGGATTAATCTTCCACTTGAAGACAAACCCACGTTTGATTTGTTGAATCAGGGAAAAACTTTAGGAATTTTCCAGTTAGAATCTGAGGGAATGCAAGACCTGGCTCGTCATTTACATTTGGATCGATTTGAAGAAATCATTGCGGTCGGCGCCCTTTATCGTCCAGGTCCAATGGACATGATTCCTTCATTTATAAATCGAAAGCATGGAAGAGAGCCTATTGAAAATGATCACCCATGGATGAAAGACATCTTAGCAGAAACCTATGGAATCATGGTGTATCAAGAGCAGGTGATGCAGATTGCAAGCAAATTGGCTAATTTTAGCTTAGGTGAAGGGGATGTTTTGCGTCGAGCCATGGGAAAGAAAGATCTCGAACAAATGGCTCAGCAAAGGGAAAAATTTCGACTTGGCGCATTGCAAAATCAAATTGATGAACAAACATCCATGTTGATTTTTGATAAAATGGAGAAGTTTGCTTCTTACGGATTTAACAAATCTCACGCAGCGGCTTACGGTTATTTATCTTATGTCACAGCATATTTGAAGGCGAATTATCCAAGAGAGTGGATGGCAGCCTTAATGACTTGTGATCGTGATGATTTGACAAAAGTGGCGAAATTCATTCGTGAATGCCAAAGCATGGGAATTGCTATGCTTCCTCCGGATATCAACGAAGCTGGTGGCTCTTTTCAAGCAACTCAGGAAGGAATTCGCTTTGCTATGTCAGGGATTAAAGGGGTTGGTGCTGGAGTTGTTGAAGCTATAATCAAAGAAAGAAAGAAAAATGGGCCCTTTACGAGTTTTTACCAGTTTTTTAAACGGATTGATTTGAAAAAAGTCGGTAAAAAAATTATTGAAAATTTGGTGGAAGCAGGTTGTTTTGATTTTACAAAATGGACTCGAGATGCGCTTTTAATGAGTGTAGATCCTCTTTATGAAACAGTTTCCAAAGAACAAAAAGAATACGCTGCAGGAATTCTTTCACTTTTTTCATTACTTGGTGATGAAACAGAAAAGCGATTTAGCAAACCACCGCAAGTGAGAAATCCGAAGACACGATTAAATACACTCTTACGTGAAAAAGAGTTGTTGGGGTTCTTTTTAACAGGACACCCCATGGATGATTATAAACCGGTTCTACAGCGTTTGTCTTGCGTTCCCCTTAGAAGATTGGATGAAATGAGTCACGATGCATTGTTTCGTTCATCCTTTATTGTCGAGTCAGTTCAAGTAAAAATTGCGAGTAAATCGCAAAAGAAATTTGCAATTTTGATCATTAGTGATGGAATTGAAAGGCAAGAGTTGCCCATTTGGTTTGATTTGTATGAAGAAAAAAGTCATTTGTTAAATGAAAATCAAATGCTTTATGCGGTTTTACAAGTAGATCGAAAAGAAGATCAGATAAAGTTATCTTGTAAGTGGTTAGATGACTTAACAAAAGCAAATGATGAAATGATTGAAGCGTGTGATCGAGCTTATGATAAAGCGAAGCAATACACGGGGAGAATGAATCACATCAAATCTTCTCGCCCAACAAAAACGAGTAGTGAGAATGAAAAAAAACCGGTTACTTCTACTCAAAAGGAGCCAATTACTATGAAACCGATTTCAATTAAAATGAATGCCAATAAGACGCGTTTGAGTCATATTGTACGTTTAAAAGAGATCCTATCTTCTCATGGAGGTAGCACGCCTCTTGAAATTTCATTTGATCATCAAACAAGTGCACTTGCAGTTCTTCACATTGAAGCCAAAAAAGGGGTGACGCCAAGCGTTAAACTTAAGCAAGAACTTTGTGAAGTCGAATCTGTTTTAGATGTGGATTTTCAAGGACAATAGGAACTTTAGGGACAAAATTTAGATTTCGTTTTGCTCTCAAGTCTCTTAAGTCCCTTATGTCCTTATCTTATTCAATTTATATTTATTTTTAATTATTATTTCTGTAAACTTTTGTTTAAAAATTATAAAAAAGGTCAAAAATGTTAGGTAATATAATTGATTTAAATGCACCCAAGATTATTGAAACAATAAGTTTTTACAATACCCCTGAACTATGCAAAAATGCATACAAAAAACTTTCTTGTTTAAAAAAAATTTTAAGTTGCATTCAAAGCTACGGGACATTGTTTCTTTATGCTTTAAATAGAATTTACGTAAAAATATCTACTAATAAAAATTGGGCGGATCCGTATTCAATAAAAAATCTTACATTCCAAAAAAATAAGCTAGTTGTTTGTTTGCATGGATTAAATAATAGCCCGATTCAATTTAAAAAAATTATTAACGAATTAGAGCAAGTAAAAGATAAAGATATTGAAATCTGTGCTCCTGAAATATTACAAAATGGAAATGCCAAATTAGACGACATGGTGAAACCCATTTTTAAGATGATTAAAAGTTGGGCAGCAACTCCAGGCGAAAAAGAATTGATTCTAGTAGGGATTTCAAATGGTGCAAGAATCGAACGCGGTGTGGAAGCAAAAATAAGAAATTCAAAAAATGAAAATTTAAATCAAATTAATCGAATTCGTTTTATCTCTATTGTGGGTGCGAATCAAGGATCAAGTTTAGCAAAATGGGCAGATGACCATTATTTAGGTTGGGTTATGTCTAAAAATATTCGCAACGAAATGCCTGAAGGATCTGATAGGAACATAGATTTAAATGATAAAATGTCTCTAGGTTATGGTGGGGATTATCGCCCCAATACAAAGTATTTTTTTATTGCATCTCCTCACGATTGGCAAGTTCCTAATACCAGTTCCACATTAATGGACGGATTCCCGGAAACGATTGATACTAACTATGCCATTGTCCAAGGTCACGGACATAATAGTATAGTTAATGCTGTATCCAATACGGTTGTTTCAATTATTACAGAAAAATATTTACAAAATAATGAACAATAATCATCAGCAATCTAACAGAAAAGATTGACAGGAAGCTTTCAGCCTTCTAAACTAAGCTATCTGCAAACGTTTTAATCACCCAAGAATGATATGTCGCAGCTATCGCTGCTCAATGATAGGGATGATTCAACCCCCAAGCTGCATTCGAGTCTATCGACTCTTCATTTGCATGGGGCTA
>JAUXSJ010000333.1 GCA_030679615.1 Parachlamydiaceae bacterium
TGAACATACCGCAAATTTAAAAGATGTTTTAGGGGCATTTAATCGAAAAGAACAATTTATTCAATTGTCTGATCATACAGTTGGTCTTCTTCCTATTGGTGAAATTCAACAAACCTTAGAGGATTTAAACGAAGAAATTGAAATAATTGGTCAAGAAGTAAGAATAAAAAAATCAAAATTTGGTGCACTTGAGTCCTTATGGGAGACAAGCAATTTATCACCAGCTTTGACAGAACTAAAACATCAATGGAAAGATTTTAAAGGAATTCAAACGATCCCACCAAGTCATACTTTTCATGGTTATTTACGTCCTTACCAACAATCAGGTTTAAATTGGCTAATGTTTTTAAATCAATATGGTTTTCATGGAATTTTAGCTGATGAAATGGGATTAGGAAAAACAGTGCAGATCTTAGCTTTTCTTTCTTGTTTACCTTTAGGAAAACCTCATTTAATTTTATTGCCAACTTCTCTTGTTTTTAATTGGCGAAATGAAATTCATCGATTTTTACCTTCTTTTAAAGTCATCGTACATCAAGGTGTTACACGCACTCAACATCAAGAAGAGTTAGAAAAAGCAGACATCATACTAACGTCTTATACAATTTTGAGGGTTGATCTTTCTTTATTCAAAAAAATGGAATTCAATTGCTTGATATTAGATGAAGCACAAGTCATAAAAAATGCTTCAACTTTAACTTCACAAGCAGTTTGTCAATTAATTGCGCAAACACGCATTTCTATGACAGGGACTCCGGTAGAAAATCATTTACTAGAGTTATGGTCTCATTTTCGTTTCTTAATTCCAGATTTATTAGGTTCACAACAACAATTTCAAGCCGAGTTGTTAGCAGCACAATCGGATCGTCGTTATCTTGAACGGATTAAAAAAAAGGTGAATCCTTTTTTTCTACGACGAAAAAAAATCGATGTGGCAAAAGATTTGCCTCCTCGCATTGATCAAGTTGTTTGGATTGAAATGGGAGAAGAACAACGCTATTTGTACGATAAAATGCTCGTACAATTTAAAACGGGCCTTTTAAAAAAAGTAGAGTCAGATGGAATTAAAGCGCATCGCATGGAAATTTTAGAAGCATTATTGCGTCTTCGTCAAGTATGTTGCCATCCTCTATTAGTGTCACAATTAAGTGAAAATCCAGTCAATAATAGTGCAAAATTTGACGCTCTTTTTGAAGATTTAGAAACTGTCATTGAAGAAGGTTATAAAGTCTTGGTCTATAGCCAATTTACATCTATGCTAAAGCTAATGGCTAAGGAATCAAAAGCACGGGGATGGGATTTTGGTTATTTAGATGGAAGTACAACAAATCGTGAAGAAGAAGTAAATCAATTTCAAAACAATCCAAATCGACTTATTTTTTTCATTAGTTTAAAAGCTGGGGGAGTTGGTCTTAATCTCACCGCTGCTGATTATGTTTACTTGTATGATCCATGGTGGAATGAAGCTGTTGAAGAACAAGCGATTAATCGCGCTCATCGAATTGGTAGGGAAGACCGTGTCATTGCTAAACGCTTTATCATCACAGAAAGTGTAGAAGAAAAAATGATGCAATTAAAAGCGGCTAAACGTTTGCTCGCTGAGGATCTTTTTGATTCTGAAAATTTATCCGAATTGACTCTCGAGGATTTAGAGAGTTTATTTTTATGATTTATTTTTGTAGTTATTAAATAGATCGTCAATGTTTTTCAGTGTTTCATTTTTTTTAACAGTTATTTCTTCTAATTTAGAGTTTACATTAGCATGAAACTCCTTACGAGATTGATAGTAAGGTTGAAGGTATTCCATGAGTTTGATGTCATAGATGCTTGGAATTTGTTGGTATTGTTGATTCGGTGCTTGTGGGTGGATAAAATGGATTTGAAAAATTTCTGAAATCATTAATTCCAACTTGTTTAGGTTTATAATCTTTTCTTTTGTAAATTAACTTCTTTAATCTTAACAATATACCAAAATAAAATCAACAAATATTTAAAGTTTTATAAAACGGAAGGTTGTTTAACAAAATTTTTATTACACATTTATATTTAGATTAATTTTTATCTTTAGTCTTAATTAAAAATATATATTAAATTTAATTAATAAACATATTAAAAACTTATAATTGATTTATATAATAATTATAGGTTTTATATGAATGGTGAAATAAAAGTAGAAAATGTAAATACAGGAACTTCTGTTTTTTCTTCGATAATGAATGAAAACGTAGAAAAGAATACTTTTTCAACGCATTTAAGCAAAATTGGTGAAAAGATTTGGCCGGGATTAATATTGGTTGGAGCATCAATTGCATCAAGAAAAGTAAGTCCTCTTTTATTGAATCGATTAATACCTAAATTTAGAGTTACAGTTGGATGTCCTAAATTGCAAAGAGTGCCTACAATAACCAATGAAACTATTCATGAGATTACCGTTAAAGCGAATAAAGAAATTTTAGACAAGCATGGATTTGAGCCAATTGTTAAAGAAGTGAGTAAAAAAGATTGGAAAAAGATTTCAAAAACTCACTCACAAAAAATTGAAATGACAGAAATTGAAAAAAAAGAATTAGTAAAACAACACAAAGTCGAACTTAAAAATATTTATGGTAGTCAATGGAAGTT
Organism: Parachlamydiaceae bacterium; assembly: GCA_030679615.1. Classification (GTDB taxonomy): domain Bacteria; phylum Chlamydiota; class Chlamydiia; order Chlamydiales; family Parachlamydiaceae; genus JAUXSJ01. The sequence continues at coordinate 2,623 of JAUXSJ010000333.1, forward strand.
TAAATCTAAGAAAGAATTAAAAAACCCAATTGAATTAAAATATTTAGAGTTTGTACAAAGAAGAAGAAAAAATTTAATTCAAGAATCTGAAACTAAGATTTTACCAAATGATTGGAAAAGTTCATTACAAAAATTACCAGGTTGGAAAAAAACAATCACAAAAATTGAAGAAAATCAAAGAAATTTGATCCTTAAAGATCAGGATTTGGCTAAATTTTACGCAGTTGAAGTTAAGAAGAACTCAGAAGCTTTTATTGAACATTTTTTAACAGCATCAACCACAGCTTTACTATACACTTCGATTAATAGTAAACTCGCTAATGAAGGTGATTTTTCTAAATTTGTAAATCAGAATGTAAGTAAATTAAAGGAAAAAGATATTGAAAAAAGGATTGCATTGCAATTAAATCATATCGAATTTGAAGTTTCACAAGAAATGGAAAAAATTCAAAATGCAATGAAAGATTTACCTATTGAGTTAAAAAAAGGATCAGAGTTATTTGTAAACAATTTCATTCAATATATGAATGAAAAGAATAATGAAATTCTTGATGACATAAATAACCACATTTTAAAGATAAAAGGAATGCCAGTATTGATTGAAGAATCTGAAATATTGGGTGTTTTGAAAAGCTTTAATAGTGAATTTGCATTTGTCATTTCAGCTTTATTTGGAAGATCATTTTTAATGCGAAAATTAATTAAAAAAATTCCTTTTAATAAAATAATTCCTTCGAATTTTAATTCGAAGAAAATTGATTTGATAAGTTTGGGGTTAATAAGTGTGATTTTTAGTGGTTTTACCAAAGCGATGACTTCGCCTTTAATCACAAATGCAGATTTTGATCAACTTATGAAAAAATATAAAGCGCATACATATTTAAAAGATAATAAAGATGAAAAACAACCTGTATTGAGTCATCCAGTATACGGTGAAGTATTGGCAAATTCATTTGCAACAATGACTGCGAGTTTTATATCTCAACCTATATTATCTGAAATTGTGAATGTTGTTTTATCTGCAGTTATTGAAAAGAGTATCGATCCATATACTGAGCAAAATATTCCAAAGGTTGAGCTTGAGTCTAGTGTTAAAGAACATATTATGCAGATTTTCGAGGATGCTGAAAGTTATATTAATGGGATTGGAAAAAAAGAGTTAGAAGAATTTAAAGAAATATCTGAAAAAATTATTGGTAAAGCAACGAGCTTCCAAAAAGAACAATCGAAAACTGTGGTCGATAAAGATATTGAAAATGTGGTCGATAAAAATATTCTTAAACCCACGTATGGTTCTCTTTTTAAGGACAGAGAAAGCATGGTTGCTTTTGCTAAAAACGAAAAGATTTCTAACTTTAAAGTTCCTGTTTTAAAAACTGAGACTAAAGAAGATCAACCTGCTAATATAGATGAGATTGTTTCTCAAATAGTTTTAAGTGTATTATTGGTTATAGCTGTTTTAGCTAAAGCGTTTCAGAAGTAATTCTCAGGTGAATATTTGTAGCCCAGACTTTATTAGTCTGGGCTTTTTTTTTGCGAGCTTTAGCCTGCTAGTCCATCCAGGGCAAAAATACTTTGCATTCAATAATTTACGTGCTCGCTCTAGATCGTCTCGGAATAGGCATCAACCTTAATTCACGCTAATAAAAAAAACAGGCTAGCCAGAAAAAACAATTCCGGAATATCCTGTAAATAAATGAGGTTCGGTCCTTACTTTTTATCTTTTACAAAATACATTTCCATGTAGGTTTCAACTGCTCCTTTATTATGAATTGGGAGATTGCCTCTATCTTCAACAATAAAATCATCTTTTATTAACTGATAGGTTGCTGATGAAATATTTATTTCTTTAGCAGCGCCTTGTGTTTCCATTCGCTTGGCTAAATTCACCGTATCACCCCAAATGTCATAAGCAAAACGTTTTTTTCCAATGACCCCTGCAACAATTGGCCCTGAATGAATGCCTATGCGAGCATCCCAAGTCACACCAAATTTTTCTTTTGATTTTCGTTTTGATTTTTTGATGAATTTTTGTATTTCTAATGCAGCCATCACACAATGTACAGCATGTGAGTTATCTTCAGTCGGAACTCCGGCTACACACATATAACCATCACCAATGGTTTTAATTCTCTCCATTTGATAAATATCAATAATCTTATCGAATTCTTCAAAATAGTAATTTAAAACTTGAATAAGTTGATGAGGAGAAAGGATGGTAGCACTTTTTGAAAAACCAACAAAATCAATAAACATGACACTTGTGCCTTCAAAGCGTAAGGGCTCTACTTTTCCATCTCGTATTAATTCATTTGCCACGCTTTCAGGAAACATATTCAATAAGAGTTGTTTTTGCTCTCGATGAATACTTTCTAATTCTTCATTTGCTTTTTGAAGTTCTTCTCTTAAAGCAAGAAGCTCTTTATGTTGCTGATGAATATTAGAATAGGTTTCTAAAAGAAAATTTAAAATATATTGTCGACTTGTACTAATAGAATAGGATTTTGAACCAAATACAATTTCTTCTTTCTCTTTTGAGGGGGTATGTAGGGGGATTTTCAATAAATCTCTTATTAATTGTATCAAATGATCCTTATTATAAGGTCTAGTAATGTAGCTATCAGCATTAGCCTCAATACCTCGCATTAAATCCTCTGCTGATGAAAAAACTGTACAAAGAATTAAAGGAATGTGCCAGAGTCGCGGATTACTTTTAATCTTATGACAAAAAATATAACCATCTAAAATTGGCAAGCTTACATCAGAAATTATTAAATCAATTTCTTTATTTGTAAGAATATCAAAAGCTTGTTCTTCATTTTCTGCATTAATGGTTTTAAAATTTGATTCATGTAGTATTTTTTGTAAGATCAATCTTTGAATAGGGTTAGGGTCAACAATAAGAATGGCCTTAAGTTTCTCTTTCATGCACTTCCTAAAAAATTAGAAGTTAAAATGTTGTCCCTTTTTAACAAATCCAAGAAATCCATCTGCTAAAGCATCTGGAAGCATACCTGGATGATAATGATATAACCACATTTTTTGTTTTGTTTTCTCATTTAACTGCTTCAACTCTTCATAAGTTGCATGGACACCACTTTTTCTTTCGGAAGTTTCACAGTCATGAAAAATAATTGTTGCTTTTTCGTAATATGGCTGTAGAGTGTCAAGATCGAATTGTGTGTCAGTTGTAATGAAAATAGATTGATCGTTGATTTTAAAAAAGAGTCCATAGCTAGGCATTTGAGCTTCTTGTGCTTCCACATGCTTTGTACGGATTATTTCAAATTTTATTTTTTCCCATGTAAAACTTCCGTCTTCTTGAATCTCATCAATTTTAAAGTAATAAGAAAGATTTTTTACATCACCTGTGATTGTGGATAATCCACCAGAAAGTACGTGATCCCATAGTGAATAATTGACACTCTTGCATAAATGAAGACAAACCTTTTCACCTGATGGTTCAAATTTTGTATTCAATGCTAACCATTCCAATCCACCGACATGGTCTGCATGTAGATGACTAATATAGACATCTTGAATGTCCTGATAAGAAAATCCTAATTCATATAAAGAAAATCGCGCATCTGTTCCACAATCAATCAATAAACGTTTTCCATTTTCAGATTCCAACAGCATATTCGATTGGTAGTTTCCATCACCTACTGTAAAAGCAGATCCGCTACCTAGAAAAATTAACTTCATGTTCAAACTCTTATGAGGAGGGTTTTAATTGACTTAAATCTTTAAGTCCAAAATGTTTTAGGAAGTTTTTTGTTGTCCCATATATAGTAGGTCTTCCTGGAGCTTCTAATTTACCTTTTGATTCAATGAGTTGTCTTTCCATTAATTGAATAATCGTTCCTGAAGAATCTACACCTCTAATAGCATCAATTTGAGGTCTTGTGATCGGTTGACGAAAGGCTATAATGGCTAAAACCTCCGTTGAAGCGGCAGAAAGCTTTTCTCCTCGTTTTTGACGATATAATAACTCAAGATAGGGGGCATATTCTTCATACGTTCTTAAAACATATCCTTGACCAATTTCTTCTAATTTAAAGGACCTTTGTTGCGAAACGTATTCTTGTTTAAGTGATTCAATCAATATTCGCAATTGCTTTAGGCGAAGGGGTTGAATTGAATCAGTGATTTGACGAATTTTATCCAAAGTGAGTGGATCTGGAGATGCGAACAGAAGGGCTTCAATGACTCTTTTAATATGATGTTCTATTTGCTTATCAATTTGAATCCAATCTGGTTCATTTTGTTTTGTTTCTTGTTCTTGAGGATTTTCTTCTTCTGTTTCAAGAAAATAGAGCTCTTTACTCATGATGGGTTCCTTTCATAATTGGACAAAATAAGAACTTCTTGGGTTGTGGATTCACGCCTTATAACAACTTCCCCCATTTTCATTAATTCAAGGAGGGCTAAGAATGTGACAATTAGTTCAATGCGGGAAAGATTTAGATTAAATAGGACGACAAAAGAAATCGAATGATGGTTTTCTAATTTTTTTTTTAAAAAATGAACTTTATCACTGACACTCCAAATTTCTTCTTTTATAGCGTCGGGTTGTTGGGGAGCTTTACTCAGCATTTCATTAAATAAAAGAGTGAGGTCTTCTAAAGATATATGATCAATTCCCAATGGTTTTTTCCATTCAGGACTTTCGTATCCTCGATAATAAATTGTTTGTTCTTTTTCTTGGAGTGACGATAATTCTTTTCCAATTTGCTTAAAGCGACAATAGTCAATGAGATGATGAATAATTTCAAAATGCGGATCTTCTAGTTCAGGTTCATGCATGAGAGGGGTAGGTTCATCCGCAAGTAACATTTTACTTTTTAGCCAAACAAGATAGGAAGCAGTGCTTATAAATTCAGCGCCTTGATCTAAATGTCCTTTTTCATCTTCAATCATTTGGATTAAAAATTGCTTAAGGATTTCTTGGATCGATATATCATAAATATCGATTTCTTCTTTTTGAATCAGGCACAGAAGAAAATCAAGCGTTCCTTCAAAATTTGGTAAAGTGTAATTCGTTTGTTTTAAAAGCATAGTTTTTGTTGGTAAGATCCATTTTGTTTTACAATTACTATAATTGATCACAGACGTTGAATTCAATAGCTCGTTGGATTAAAAATAGTAAATCGATTAAGGAGAAATTTATGCGTATCATTTGGAGTTTATTTTTTTTAAGTTTTCATGTGTTTCATTTTTCTTTTATTTACTGCCAAGATTTATTGAAAGCAAACGATGTCCATTCAATTATGCAACAAATTTTGAAAGAACATGTTGATAAGCATGAAGTCACTGAAAAAATGATTCATAGTTCTATCATTTATTATATCGAACAATTTGATCCAAATTTTATGTATTTATTAGAAAGCGAGGTTGTTCCGTTTATTCGTCTTTCTCAACAAGAATTAAATCAAGTTATTCAACAATACAAAAACTCTAATTTTGAAATTTTTGAGCAATTAAACGATGTCATTCAAAAATCGATTATTCGATCAAGAAACATGAGAAAAGAGATCGAACAAGAGGCTAAAAATCAATTATTTCATTTTCAATCAGGTCAAAGCTACTCAACTGAACCAACTCTATTTCCTCAAACAAAAAAAGAGCTGCAAGATCATATTCTTATTAATTTAAATAATTTTATTGAAAAGCAAAAAAGTCGTTTTGGTCAAGCATTGACGTCGTCAAAAAAAGAACAAATTCTTCATGTTTATGATATGAAATTACGGGAATTTGAGAATCAGTACCTTTATCAAAATGATAAGGGCGAGTCATTGCCCCCACTTGAAAAAGAAAATCTTTTTTCAATCCATCTTTTAAAAGCAATGGCGAAGAGTCTGGATTCGCACACCTCTTTTTATCAAGATAATGAAGCCTATGATTTAAGGGTGAAATTACAAAAAGAATTCAATGGAATTGGGGTGCTTGTAAAAGAAACAAATAACGAAATTGTGATCTCACGTTTGCTAGAAGAGGGTCCGGCTGCTAAAAGTGGACTTATTAAGCCGGGTGATGTGATTCTTGAAATCGATGGAATTTCGATTTCGGATTTATCATTTGATCAAGTCATGGATAAATTGCGAGATGAAAGAAATACTCAGATTAAATTGGTTTTAAAGCATCCAGGAGAAAAAGAAGGTGATGGTATTTATTCTGTTGAACTAAAACGTGTGATGATAGTTCTAAGTAAAGATCGAGTGGATGTTAAAAGTGAAAACTTTGGAAATGGATTGATAGGTGTGATAACTCTGCATTCTTTCTATCAAGGAAAAGGTCTGTCTAGTGAACAAGATGTTAAAAAAGCTATTCAAGATTTAGAAAAAAAAGGGAATTTAAGAGGCTTGATATTAGATCTTCGTGATAATAGCGGGGGGTTTTTAGCTCAGGCAGTTAAAGTAGCTGGATTGTTTATCACAAGTGGTGTGATTGTCATTTCTAAGTACTCAAATGGAAGTGAAAAAATGTACAGAGATGTGGATGGCAAAACAACTTACGATGGTCCTTTAATTGTTTTGACATCAAAAGCGACAGCATCAGCCGCAGAAATTGTTGCACAAGCACTTCAAGACTATGGAGTCGCTTTAATTGTAGGGGATGAACATACATATGGAAAAGGGACCATTCAAGCTCAGACAGTGACAAATAATAAGAGTTCTTCTTACTTTAAAGTGACTGTGGGGATGTATTATACACCTTCTGGAAAAACACCGCAAAAAAATGGAGTGATTCCTGAAATTGTGGTACCGGGACATTTGAATGAAGTTGAACTGGGTGAAATCTATATGGATTCAGTAAATCCAAATACAATTTCTCCTGTTTTAAATGACAAATTAACAGATCTTTCAAAGGATGAAAGAGCTTGGTATTTAAAATACTATACACCATTTGTTCAGAGTAAATCATCACAATGGGAAATTTTGATTCCAACATTGCAGAAAAACAGTGCTCGTAGGATTGCAAACAACAAAAATTACCAACTCTTTTTAAAAGGACCTCGGTTATCAGAAGAAGAGTTAGAGGATGATCATTGGGATGAAGGAGACAAGAAAACTTTGACCTTTGGAGTCGATGATCTTCAAGTTCAGGAAGCCATCAATATTATGAAAGATATGATTTTAATGCATGATATTCAGAAGGTTGAAGCGAAAGATGGGAAGCAAGCAGCTTAATTAATTGATAATCTTGTATTTGCGAAACTATTTGCACTAAAAGGTGCGAAAGAGTATGTTTTTCACTTAAGTTTGGCTAGATAGCTCAGTCGGTAGAGCAGAGGACTGAAAATCCTTGTGTCGCTGGTTCGATTCCAGTTCTGGCCAACTTTCCCAGGAAAGATAGAAATATCTTTCCTTTTTTTTTACATTATTGAAATAGTAGACTTATTTATAATTTGTTGATATTAAATGATTTAGAGGTTAATTATAGGTCTGAGGTCTATAAAATCCTTTATCTACTACTTACAATAGCCTTAATGATGTATGACTAGGAATCGAGTTCTTTTTCCCAAGATTGAACTGACTTTAATATTTACGTTAATTCCTTGAAAATTAGTGGCTTTTTCTTTTGTTTATAATGTATTTTTGAAATAAACATGTTGATTATAATTTATTTATGTTTAGCGACATGAATCGCGATAGCGATGGAAGCATGTAGCCTCATGCAAAGAAGAGTCGATAGACTCGAATGCAGCTTGAGGTAAATGATCAGGCCCAACTGAGCAGTGTAACTGCGACAGAATCACTCATTTAGGCGAACAATTCTAGTTTTCAACGAGAAGTTGCTACACGCGTCTAGATTGGAACGAGGTGGAGGTCTAAGTATAAATTATCGTTTAAACCTGAAAGGGAAGGTCTTTTAGAATGCGAGATCCATTAAAGATTTTCTTTTAATTTTACGAAAGTAATCATGCAATTCTGTAAGATAGTCGGTATTTTGCTGGACTAAACGCTTACTCGAAATTTTTTTTCATGTAGTTTAAAATTCATAATTTTCTTTTTTTCAAGAGCCGCAGACTTTAATCATTGACCTGAAAGTTTCTTTAGGATAAAATTTGCTTTTCTTCATTTTAAATATAGAAATTGTTGTTATTTTTACTATCAAGAGGTTCACAATGCACGCCATTATCAAAACGGGTGGAAAGCAATACCGCGTAGCGATAGGAGACATCATTGATGTGGAGCTGCTGAGTTCTGATTCAAAGACTGTTGAATTCGAAGCTTTATTTTTTAACGATGGATCAACCAATACAATTGGAGCTCCAACAATTCCAAATTTCCTTGTACATGGCGAGATATTAGGTCAAGTCAGTGGAGTAAAAGGTAAGGGATTAAAATACAAAAGAAGTCATAATGAATGCCGTCAGTGGGGATATCGTCAAAAATATACTCGTCTGCAAATTACAGCGATTGGATCTCATCGTAAGAATAAGGAAGGATAATCATGGCACATAAGAAAGGTCAGGGTTCAACACGTAACGGGAGAGATTCCCATTCAAAAAGATTAGGCTTAAAAGTCGGAAGCGGTGAAATTGTTCGTGCGGGAAATATTCTCGTAAGACAACGCGGAACAAAATGGCATCCAGCAAAGAATGTAGGTCGTGGAAATGATGATACATTATTTGCCTTAGCTGATGGAATTGTTTCTTTCCGAAAATCAAATAAAACATACGTGTCTATCGAGACAGAAGTTTAGTAAATATGTTTATTGATCGCGTCGTGATACAGCTTACAGCTGGAAAAGGTGGTAATGGGGTTGTAGCCTGGCGCCGAGAAAAATTCATTCCTAAAGGTGGTCCATCTGGTGGAAACGGGGGAAAGGGTGGCTCTGTCATTTTACAAGCAGACACCCAACTCTCATCTCTTGATTGGTACCGTCATCGACGAACGCTTAAAGCTGATAATGGAGCGGATGGTAGTTCTAATTCTCGTATTGGAAAAAACGGTCAAGATCTCATTCTCAAAGTTCCTTGCGGGACAATTGTCAAGGATGTTGAAACTCAAGAAATTATCCACGATTTTACTGTCGATGGAGATCGTTTAGTTATCTGTTTAGGTGGAAGAGGTGGTCGTGGAAACGAAAGTTTTAAAACACCGACTCATCAAGCCCCCAATCAATGTACACTCGGTACTTTAGGTGGAGCAAAGCAAGTCGAACTCGAACTTAAACTCATTGCTGATGTAGGACTTGTAGGATTTCCAAATGCAGGTAAATCGACTCTTATTTCATCCCTAGCAGGAATGAAAGTACGGGTTGCTGCTTATCCTTTTACCACATTGCAACCTAATTTAGGTTTCATTGAATTGGAAGATTATTCGCGCATTTATATTGCAGATATTCCAGGTATCATTGAAGGAGCAAGTCAAAATCGCGGGTTAGGGTTAGAATTTTTACGTCACATAGAACGGACTAAACTATTGATTTTTATTCTTGATGCATCAGGAATAGATGGAAGAGACCCAAGTCATGATTTCAAAATTTTGAGAGAAGAAATAGGGGAGTATAGTCCAGAATTATTGGAACGACCTTATTTAGTCGCTTTAAATAAGATTGATACAGAAGAGGCAAAAAGTCATATTGAACAATTTCATCAAAATTATCAATTTCCACCTCATACACTTTTTGAAATTTCAGCAGCATATCATGAAGGATTAGATGCCTTAGTGTCTGAGATTGCAAAAAGATTAAAAGCTCAACCATCGAAAGATTATTTATAAAGAGAATACAAAGACGTCAGAGATAGAAAAATAGGCTTGCAGTAATTCTGTTACCCTTTCTGTCTCTGACGTTTTTACATTCTTTGAATTTGAATAAAACTCTCTCTTAGGCAAATTATTTTGGAGTTTCTACATCTGCCTCTTTAATAATTTCCCACTTAAAGTAATCAGGATTATAATAAGGTTTATAACCACCGCTTATAAAAGCTTCATGAAATCCTTCATCGTTTAATTTAACCGTTTTTCTTGTTGAACCTGTAATGACTTGCAAACCCCTTTCAAGCATTAAGTTTTCAATGGATTGATCGGTAAATGTTGGCTTTCTATCTTTTGTATCAAAGTTATAAACACTTTTTTGAGTTCCCACTAGAATTAATTTAGCGATCATATTTCACCTCTTATTAAATATTTCGATTATGTGATTTGGTTATCTATCATTGTATTAATTTTATTCCAATCTACTTGTCCATTCCTGTTTTGCATTTTTTCAACTTCTTCGTAAATGGTCTTAACTAAAGGAGGCTTTTTATCAGGAGATTTTTCAAAAACGTTATTTAATTGTTTTAAATTAAAGTTTAATTCTACACCTTTTTGCAAACAAAGTAAATTAATTCGTAATAAATCATAACATTTTGGATCCATTTTGCAACTATTGCCAAATTGTATTTCATGCAATCCAATTTCTTGCTCAAGCCTGTTTACCGTTTGCATGATGTCTAAACCTAAAATTTTGTCTTTAGTCATTCCTGTCATGACTGTTTTATCTACAGGTAAGGATTCAACCCATTTATGTTCAGTTGTAGTGAGGGATGAATTAGAAAAAATATCCTGTTCGGGTGTAGGTAAACAATTCCCATGATCAATCATGACCAATTCAAAAATAAAATCATGTTTATTAACTGATAAGAAGACTAAATTGCTAATTGTTTTTTCTATTTCGTCGGTCATAACTAGATTTTTATTATCATAAGATAAAAACTCAAGGAGATCTTGAGTGTGCTGAGAAACATCTTTTTGCGAATTAAATTCAAGATTATGATCTAGTACAATACTTAGTTGATGTATATCTATTTGATGATTTTCTAGTCGAGAAAGTAATTGTTCTTTTGTTGTAGGATGAACTAAAGCATTACCCATGTGTCTATCAGAGTTCAAAAGCATTAAATCAATCACAAATTTTTCATATTCTTTTGGGTTGATTTTAACTTTATCTTCATCAGATAACGCATTAACGGGTAAGCAATTTTTCATCATTAATTGACATGACACAACACCTGGTTTACCTTTTTCGCAGTCATTCAATAAATTAAAGGTTTTAGCAGATAATGAATTAAATTCTTCTTCAGACATTGATCGACTTAATTTGATATCGTTAAAAAGATGAGGATTTAAATTCATCCCATTTCGAGCCTCTTGGGATGGTTCATTATTTTTACCATCAAGGTAATCTATAATTTCTTTTTTTACCCCTTCATCCTTGATCAGATCATTAATGATTTGATTCTGATAATTAATTAAAATAGGTCTGAATGTATTAACTTGATCTTTTATAAGTTCAAAGAATTTTTGACGGGATAAGGGTACTCCAAATTTTTTTAAATTAAGCTCAATTTGATTGTCTTTTTCAAAATTGCTATGTGCCATCGTTGTGATTAGAGTTGGAGGTACACCGCAATTTAATTCAATGATATTTTGTAAAGAATAAGCTACGCGTTCACGGATAACATTTGTTCCGACTGGATAGCCTGGAAAATCCACAGAGTATTCTTGTTCAGATGGCTTAATAATAAAAGATTCTTTTAAGCCTGTTTGAATATGAGATCCAGATGCACCACGATTTTCTGACAATGGTTTAGGTGCCAATTTAATTCTTTGATCTAAAGGGAGAGCTTTATTTTCAGAATTGTTGATTTTTTCATCACAAGCTTTTATTTCGTCAAATAAGTCTGGATTTGTTTTTTCTACCCACTCTAATCCACTTTTTTCTCTAATTTGCGAGACATGTTGCTGAATACTATTAATCGTATTAAAAAATTTATCTTTTATTTTGACTTCTTTTTCTGAAATAAGATTTTGTTCGATAAAACCAGAAACATTTTGAATGGCTTTTTGGATTTTTTCTAACTGTTTTGAGGGAAGAAATGGATCTGATTTTAATTTTTTATCCATTTCAACAAAAGAATCATAAATCGTTCCAAGTACCTCTTTTTTAGGAACATTACTTGAAAAAACATTAAAGATTTTTTTCTCTTTTTGTAATGTATTCTTGTCAACTTTAGTTTCTTTTAATTCGGATGGATCGGTAAGGCTAGAGAGATAATCAAGATTTTGTTGATTTTTTGAATTTAAATTAAATTCATCATAAAATAAATTGCTCATTTGATACCTTAATTTAAGATTAAATATCTAATTTACTTATGATTTAATTGTATTTTATATTTGTTAAAATTTTGTTAATTAATAGTTAAAAATCTTATTAAATTAATTTCTGTACAGAGTTGAGCTTGTTGTTGTAAAAAAAATTACAGAAAAAGATTTACAAACTGATGAAAAATTACCACTGAGATCATTGAATCGACTTCAGGTTTTTTTTGTTCAATCGCCTTGTCTTAGCATACCTTTTGGAGTGCGAAGGCCCCATCCTATTACCATAAGTTCCTATGGCGTTTGATTCTAATTATTTTTTTGAATCGCTCTACGAGCTCTATGCTTTTTTTATCTTATTCCCACAGTTCCTATCGTCGCTCGTAAACTCGCTCCTCAGTCACAGTGGGCTTTAAAGGGAGTCGTCCTACGGACTCTAAAACATGTATAAAATGTATAGTAGTTTACAAGAGTCAATTTTAATATGTTCTGAGTCCGTAGGACGACTCCCTTTAAAGCCCACTGTGACTGAGGAGCGAATTTACGAGTGACGAAGG
>JAUXSJ010000336.1 GCA_030679615.1 Parachlamydiaceae bacterium
AAGCCCAGACTAAAGTCTAGGCTACAAACACCCGACAAGCCCTGTTTTTTTATATCTTAGTCAATTGGAAATATATTTTTTGATCATCTGATGAAACAATCATATTGAACATTTTTCCATAAAATGGATTAAAACCAATCTTAGTCGATGCCATAACAATACACTCGGTAACCATTGAATGGAGGATACTATCTAACTCTAAATTGATCAATTTTGTTGGAGTAAACCATGATACAATGAGTCCATTATCAACAGATAAATAATTTGAGATATCTGTGTAAATCCCCTCTGCATTTTGCATACATAAAAAAGAAGCAGAGCAAGTTCCCACTCTTTGATTTTGTCTATTATAGATTGACGCTCTTCCTGCTAAATAACTAGAAGATATTGTTGAACTGTCACCTGAAACATTTGATGTCGGTATTGCAATAAAACTATTTATAAAATCTTCTATGTATAAATAATATAATAGTTTTTTATGCTTTTTAATATTTTTTATTATAAATTTATCCGCTGAATCGCTTTCACATTTATGGTTTTTCTTGAATCTTTTCCCAATATCACTGCTATATACATCTATCGGTACAGATATAAGCAAAGCTAAAAAAAGAACACTTCTATAGACATTTTTTATAGTCAACATCAAGATCTCCTAATTTGTTTAAGCCTTTTTCTCAATTTTTCCACGTCTAAACATGTATAATTAAAATTTTCATTTGTTTTCAATGTGTTTATCGTAGTCATGAAAAATAACTTAAAAATTTAAACTTTGATATTTAGTCGATTAAATTTTCATTTGTTTTTAATTTGCTCAACACTTTGAAATTGCTGAATTATTTGACTTCCAATGATGATAATCAAACCTAAGAAGGTAATATAAAAAGGTAATGGTAGCGCTGTTCCATTATGAATGACACTCATCACCCAAGTAAATCCAGCAATTAAAATATAGTAAAGACCTCCAAAAATCGAACCAGCTGCTCCCGCAGAAGTTTGATATGACTTTAAAGCATGACTCAAGCTATTAGGAATAATCAGACCGATTCCAAAAAATATTGAAAACAATGTCAAAATCGTTAAGGCAACGCCTATCATTTTTAAATGAAATATCCCTGTCAACACAATAAAAGTGAATAAAAAGCCCCCTACAAAAACGCATGCAGCACCACAATTTATAATGGATTGAGCTGAAAAACGAGTGCTTTGTCGATACGATATTTTAGCAGCCAAAACAGTAGAAGTTGCGATAAGCAGTCCAAAAAGCCCATAAAAACTAGGTTTCATCCCTAATTGTTCTATAAAAACGAAGGGTGCTTCTTGGTAAAAACCAAATAAAATACCATTTGTTGCGCCTATCAAAAGAATATGACCCCATATTGTACGATTTTTTATCATATCAACAAATAAGAGAGAAATTTTATTCCTCGATAATCGTTGAATATTTCCTGGTCGTGTTTCTGGCAATGACAAAAAGGACCATAATGTTAAACATATAGCCAAAATCATTAATACCCAAAAATTTGCTCTCCAACCAAAAAACTCACTAATCACTCCCCCCAATACAGGTCCAAGAGCAGGTGAAAAAGCTAATGCTCCAGACATTACCGAAAAAAGTTTGGTTCTTTCAACCCCATTATATGCATCACGCAATATGGTTTGAGTAATCACAGATCCAACACTTGCACCAAAGGCTTGGATAAAACGCCAGGCCAACAAAGCCTCAACACTCTCAACATTTGCACATCCCAAAGTACCTATTCCATATACAATAATACCAACAAGCATCGCAAAACGGCGACCAAACCAATCAGAAATGGTGCCCCATAATAAAACACCAAGAGCAAATCCTAAAAAATAAATCGACAATGTTGCTTCCACCATATAAGCGGTTGTTTGCAATCCACTTGCCACATTGGGTAACGCTGGTGTGTAAATAGTCTCACTAATTTGAGGAAATCCTACTAAGGCAATAAGCAAGGCTATTGAAAGTTTTTTTTTGTTAGTTTCCATTGACTTATCTCCAATATTAAACATTATAATATCTATTGTAAACTATTGAATAATTATTTATAATAGAGTCATAAGTTAACAAATCTTAACCAATGATTAATAATGCCCGATTTATCCCAATTGAGAACACTTGTTTTAACAGCAGAGCTTGGCAGTTTGGCAGCAGTAGCTCGCAAACTTGGAATTTCTTCAGCGGCTGTAAGTAAACAATTAACAAAACTTGAAGAGGAATTAGGATTACAACTTTTATTGCGTTCTACAAGAAAGGTAGAACTTACAGAGATTGGAACAGATTATTGCCACCAATGTAGACGAATTTTTGAAGAAGTGGAAGCGGCGTCCGCCTTAATTTCACAAATTAAAGTCATTCCTAACGGTGTTTTAAATGTTGTAAGTGGCAGACATTTTGCCACAACTTATATCGTGCCGCACATTAAAGAATTTCTTTTGAAATACCCAAAAATTGAATTAAATCTTGAACTTGCTGAACGAGTACCGGACATAAATACAGAAGCAATTGATGTTCTTATTGGAATGAGTATACCGACAACCGGAGATGCAATTCAAAAGCGTATTGCTATAACGTCTTATTCCTTATGTGCATCTCCGAATTATTTAGAGCAATTTGGAACTCCAAAGAAACCTGATGATTTAAAGAATCATCGCTACATTACACATAGCATGAGAAAGCCCGATAACGAGTTAGTCTTTCATGATAAAACTATCTCCATCACACCTTTTATACGAGTGAACGATACAGAAACAATGCTGAATTTTGCATTAGATGGATTAGGCATCGTAAAACTTCATCATTATGTGGTTAAAAAGTACTTAGAACAAGGTATCTTGAAAGAATTATTAACTGACTATAATCAATCTAACATCCCTATTTATGTGGCATATCCTCAACGTCGCTTCATCGCATCAAAAATTCGCTGTTTTATTGATTTTATTACTGAAAAAATATCTGGAGAGGATTTAAATCTAAAATAATATAACAAATTATGCTCAGTTACCTTAATGTCATCAACTTAAGCGACAATTGGGATAAATGGCGTAATTTTTACGCCAACGCTTAAGAACCATGCAATATGAATAAAACAACTCCCGCTTTTAGCGTGATTTTTATTAATAACTGAAAAACACTCATAAACTTTATGTTTATAATTAACGTAAGATGCAAATAACTAATTTAATTTAAATTTTTATCATTATATCGTATATCGTTATATCGTTATATCGTTATATCGTTATATCGTTATATCGTTTCCATCGTTAATTTTGCTTCTAGATTCGAGTTATTTAAAAGTAAAATTTACGATATAACGATATAACTTAATTTAAACTTAGTTATTTGCAACTTACATTAAATAAAAAATATTATTTATTTTTTCAACTTTTTCATTGTAAACTTTATGTTTTCTAGGCTTAATCATAATTAGGGGATACAGTTTAAGATTTTTAGAAATTAATTTTTGGAGATTTTATGACAATCATATGGACAATCATTATAGGATTTATTGTCGGTCTTATTGCAAGAGCAATCATGCCGGGTAAAGATATTATGGGCTTCATTATGACAACCCTTCTTGGGATTGGTGGAGCATTGATAGCAAGATTCATAGGACAAGGACTAGGATTCTATCATGAAGGTGAACCAGCTGGATTTTTTATGTCGATATTTGGAGCTATCATCCTTTTACTTCTTTATCAATTATTCAGAAAAAAAGATGTTACTCAATAAAATCATTGAACAGCCTCTATAATTATTTGACTTTATGTAAAATACGATAGAGACAGCGAGCCGATAAGACGCTGAGATAAATCTTTCCATGTGTCTTACCGTTTCTCTCGTCTCTACGTATCAACATTAAGTTTTCTTATTAAAAATAATTGCTTTCTTAAGTTGTACCTGTAAACATGTATTACTATTTTATTATAAAAAAAAGCGGTGCATTGCAATCCTGTTTTATAAGACATTAATACCTTTATTGTTTTTCCAAATTTAAATTTTAAGACCAATTATTAGGTTTTTTCATCAATAGCAATTATTCTAAGCCGCAAATTTAATTACTTAACCAAGTCAACTTATTATGGATGAAATTGAATGGATGAAAATAGAATTCGGTCATCCCCTACCAAAATCGTTTTGATATTCCTTATAAAATTGATCCCAATATTGGCAATAAAAAATTTGTAGCAAAACAATCCAATGACGTTGGAATGGCGCCAATTAAACTATTATTTACTAGTTATCTTTAGTTGACTTTTAATATTTTATAGTTTAAAATTTAATGCAATATTTAAATTAATTTAATTTTAAAACAGGATACAAATGATTTCACTAACAAGATGTTATACAAATATAGTTAATTCTCATCAAAGTCAAAATCAAATTAAATCTTCGCCAAAATATACAAAATTAGGATTAATTTTTGAAAGTGCTTTAATTATAAGTAGTGGATATACCGCCAATCAACTATCTAATTTAAAACGATTTAGCATTTTAACTAATTCCCTCATTGGTTTTGGAGCATTCCTTGCAGTCGAAATGATTTTTTTATCTATGATAAAATTGTTTAATTTATTGAAAAAATTAAATAAAAATAGCTGCATTTCATATGATAATAAGTCTTTGGATTTAATTAAAATAGATCATGATTCAACTAAAGATATGTCTTTATTTAAATTTCAAATATTAGATCAAAAAAATGAACTAACTAGAGAAAAAATTGCAGAAATTACATTACCTTTAAAAAATACATATGAGACGACAAGATTTAACGATATATATAAAAATTATGACTCAATAGAATATAATTTATTTGGTCCCGTAGAGCATACTCCAAATAATTTTGGGTTCCAAGGTACAGGAATGGCATTACTTGTTCATAAAAAAGAAAAAAAATATAATTTCAACGACAGAGTGAAAGTTCCACATTCCGATTCTATTCTTTTTAATGCAATTAAAAAAATTTCCACATCAAATGAGAAATATTTTAATGCTTTTATTGTAACAATGATTATGACGGAAACGGACCGAAATGATAATTCTAGTAAAACCTATAATCATAAATTTTGTATTGGTATTCAAAAAAATGAAAAAAATCTTAATATTATTTTTTTTGAAAGCCAAGGAGGTGTAGGAGTTTCAGATAATAAAGAAGAAATTATAAATCATTCCAATGATAATATAAAAACTGAAGAAAATACGAATGAAGCTAAATTAATAAATTTCTTGAATGATTCACCTTTGAATTATAAATATATTATTCCAATTTTCAATCAATTTAATGATTTAAATTTAGAATTACAACTTAATCTATATACCTCTAAGGTTCAAAGAGAAAAAGCATCCGGTTGCGCAGTTTTTGCCATGCAAGATGCACGTAATTTTATAAATGATCCTCAATTCTTTGATAACATCATGAAAAGCGGAAAAATCAAAACTGTTTCAATGGAAATAAAATCAAAAACTCTTGATATTTATGAGGTTCATCAACTTCAACCAGAATATATGATTGGGGCACAATCTATGAAACTGATTGATACTTATATCAAAGAAAACCCTAAAATACTCAATCAAACTGTTCCTGGTAGAAAAAAAACTTTTAATGAATATCTAAATAAATACACTCGTATAGTTAATGATAAGAAACAAAATCATTACACTACTTTTAAAACAACAAGTTATATTGAAACTGTTGTAAATCTGGCAAACAAGCTTGATGTAAATGAATTATTTCAACGTATTACAAGTAAATATTTACAATATTAACTAGTGCTCTGTCACATTCGCATCAATTTAAGAAAAATTCTTACTAAGAATAAAAATAACATGATAGGCAGGATCGCTTTCAGCTGTAGGATAATGAATCATGATAATCACCTTAAAGGAAGCAACGAAAAGACGCAAAAAACGGAGATGTATATTTAAATAAAATGAATAAAATATACCTACACCTTCCCTTTCTACTTTCGATTCTGCGTTTAAGGTGATTATCGATGATTCATTATCTTATAGCTGAAAGCGATTCTGCTATCATGTTGTTTTTATTTTTAAGCATAAATTTATCATCTTAGATTTATTTTAATTAGTTAAAGAAAATACATGGTAGCTTCTAGTTATAAACTATCAATGTAAAAATTTGATTAATGACTATATTTTTTTAACTTCATTATTTCTTTTTACCCTGTGATATCAATCCTAGCCAATAGGCTCGCATCACTGGTGAAAGATAAGGCGTTAGTTTTTGGTAATTCACACTCTTTTTTAAATGAGATTGTGTATCTACGAAAGCAACTCGACCATCTTTAGAGATTGGACAATTAGCAGGCTTTGCACAATCACGCAATCCTAATTCAGTTATAATTGTATAAAATGCATTTAATAACTCTACTGTCACCGCAGGACTACCCCAAAGACTTAAGTTAGTAAAATCGTCATAAATATTCATATCTTCTTCCACTAAAATAAAAACCTTACGTAAATAATTAGATGGGGGTGAGGGGTCATCAGGAACAAGATAAATCCATTTTTTTGGAACCTTTAAAAGATGCCCATAACCATGAAGCTTAATTGCCTTATCTATAAGTAGAGCTCCTTCCACTCTTTTTATCCAAAAATAATGTTCAGGTTCTCCTGAATGATATTTTTGTTCATCAAGATAAGCCTTAAAAATATAACCAGGAATTTGAGAATGCTTAGTCACGATAATTTTAGTATGATGTTGAGGTAAAGCGCGACTGAAGCCAGCTGCAACCATAGAGTTAATATCTTTTATTGCTCTAAATGATTGAAAAATAGAATCCAATTGAATTTTCACAGGATGATAATC
>JAUXSJ010000343.1 GCA_030679615.1 Parachlamydiaceae bacterium
ACGATGGGCCCTGCTTTCGCACTCCAAAAAGTATTATGAGGACTAAAAGACCCTTTCAGCGATCTCAGTAGTTAAATTTTTGCAACTTTGTAGTTTAAATTGACACTAAACATAAGCCAACTTGTGAAATCCAATAGTGAGTAAAATAGCAGTATAGATAACAGAAGCTATTAAAAATGCTCCTAAACTATGCGGATTTTCTTCTGGTAACTCGTGTCGTGTGACATTCATTATAACTCCACCACCAATAAAAGCACTTATTAGAGCAACTCCAGTTTCTGAAAGCTCTGTCCAAAATCCGACTATCCATCCCAAAAGAAGAGCTGCTATAAGCATCCATTTTCCAGTGTAGCGATATTCTTTGCCATGAGTTAAACTTAAAGAATAATCATTCATAAAATAATGCAGCGTCATGGCAATCGTAAATAGAATTAATGGCTGCACCTCAGGATTATCTTTATCCACAACGGCATAACCAACTAAGAAATTAAATAAAATGTAAGAACCAAGTGAAAGCCAAAAATATACCGATTCATTTTTAATTAATGTTTTAGAACGATCAACGACAAAAAAAAGAATAAATCCTAATAGAGCCATCACATAAACATGGTGTTCCATATAGGGAAAAAATTCCCATAATTTATTTTTTACAAGAAGATCGCTTTTAGATAATTTTGGTAATAAATCAACAAATACATAAGCCAAAGCAACGCCACTACCAGTAGATAGAAAACGACTGCTTGATATTACCCCTAATTCTCTAATTTTTTCTGCCCATAAATGAACACAAGAAAATATTAAAATTGAGATGAAGGCTAAAGCAGAGTAGGGCATATTTTTAATTTCAAATAATTGTTATTAATTATTTGAGAGTAAATTTTAGAAAAATTTTCTGCAATATTCAATACATTTTTTTCGTAAATTCAGTAAATATCTCGATTTAAAATGCCATCCTTTCAGGACTCGATGTTACTTTACTTTTTCCTGGGCCTCCGCTTCGCTTAATATCATCAACTTAAGCGAAATGGCGTAAAAATTAACCATTGACTCGATTTTGGTTTTTTTTATTCAATCGCCTTGCTTTCATAATACCTTCTAGTGTCCGTAGGATGAATCCCGTTACAGCCCAATAATACTGAAAAAAAAAGCCGCGAATGCGGCGAAAACATATAGCCACAGGCGTAAGCCTGTGGAAAAATCGAAAATAAACATGAGCCGTGATAACGGCGACAGAAGAAGTCAAAAGACATTGAATGTTATTTTGATCATTAAATATTAATTTAAAATTCAAAACAAATATGTACTTTCACTTTTCTGTCGCCGTTATCACGGCTCATGTTTATTTTCGATTTTTCCACAGGCTGACGCCTGTGGCTACATGCTTTCGCCGCATTCGCGGCTTTTTTTCTCAGTCCTACTGGACTGTAACCTGTAAATCTTGTTTATCCTGCAATTTTCACGTCGTTGGATAATACAATAAACAAAAATCTTAACGTTTAGAGAATTGGAAGCGCTTACGAGCTCCAGCACGACCGTATTTCTTACGTTCTTTCTTACGCGGATCTCTTGTTAAATATCCATGAGATTTAAATTCATGACGAAGATTTTCATCATTTTCAACAAGAGCTCTTGCTAAACCAAGACGAATGGCGACGGCTTGAGCTTCAATTCCTCCACCTTTTACTCGAATGACTAAATCATAACGATCTTTTCCACCCAATGTTTCAAATGGGGAAAAAATTGTTTTTCTTTGTAATTCAAGAGGAAAATAAACGTCTATTGCACGTCCATTAATATCCACTTGTCCAGTTCCACTTCTTAGTCTAACTGAGGCCACTGCTGTTTTGCGTCTTCCTGTGGCTACTGTCTCTTCTACTGTCATTTTTTATTCTCGTTGATTAAATGTTAACATGTATAGGTTGTTGCGCAGAAAGATTGTGCTCTGCTCCCGCAAAAACTCGAAACTTTTTCAATTGAGCATTACCCAATCGTGTTTTTGGCATCATCCCTTTTACGGCATGTTCAATGATAAATGGGGAATTGCGGCTTTTCATAACTCTATAAGGAATCTTTCGAAGTCCTTTCATTGATCCAGTATAGTAGTGATAAATTTTTTGAGCTTCTTTAGACCCAGTTACCTGAATTTGATCCGCATTGATTACTATGACCCCATCTCCGCAATCCATATAGGTTGTGAAGATTGGCTTATGTTTGCCACGCAAAATTTTAGTAATTTCTGAGGCCATTCGACCTAATGTTTTACCCGCAGCATCCAAAATAAACCAGGTCAATTTTTCTTTGTTTTCTTTCGGAATAAATGTCTTAGGGTGTTGAGCATTTCTTTGCATTTTCCAAACCTTATGCATGTGTTAATTTTCTTCTTTAGAAGAAAAACCAAGCCCATCAAACTTAAGATGAGACATGGATTTTACTAGAATAAAGTGTAATCATAGCGAGTAAGGTATATTTTTTCCAAGGTTTTTTTCATGTTGAAATAAAGAATCCTCTGGATTACACTCGTTTTAACTTATTTCAAATTATTAAATTACCTCTTAAATGTCATTATGCAACAATTAAAAACTTTTTTTATCCGTACTTACGGTTGTCAAATGAATGAGTTGGATACCGAAATCATGGTCGGTCAGCTGGAAAATCGAGGCCTAATTCGTTGTCAACTTGAATCAGATGCCGATCTCCTTATCTATAATACTTGTTCTATTCGCGATCTTGCAGAAAGAAAAGCAATGGGAAAATTGGGTTTATTAGTGCGCACCCCCCAAAAAAAATCTATTATTGGCGTGACGGGTTGCATGGCAAATGCAAAAAAAGAATCTCTTTTTCAAAAACTTCCTCATATCGACTTTGTTCTTGGAACCAATAATATTCACGAACTTAATCTTGTCCTCGATCAAGTTATTGCCACTGGTAAGCAACAAGTAAAAACGGATGATCATTTTTCTTTTGAATTAGACTATTTAAGTGCAAAGCGTGATGACAAGGTCAAAGCCTATGTTTCAATTATTCGCGGATGTGATAAATTTTGCACCTATTGTGTTGTTCCATATACTAGAGGATCAGAGGTTTCTCGTTCTCCAGAAAATATTTTAGAAGAATGCAAGCAGCTTGCCGATCAAGGTTATAAAGAACTCACTTTACTTGGTCAAAATGTCAATAGTTACGGAAAAGATCAACCTGAATGGAACTGCCTCTTTCATGACCTCCTCTATCAAATCGATAAAATTCCAGGTATCGAACGCGTAAGGTTTATGACGAGTCATCCTGTTGATATCACAAGAGAATTGATGGAAGGGATTAGGGATTTAAAATCTCTTTGCGAATTTGTTCACTTTCCTTTACAAGCTGGCTCTAATCGAATACTTAAGAAAATGCATCGTATTTATACTGTGGAACAATACTTAGAAAAAGTTCATCTTTTGCGAGAACTAGTTCCAAATGTGTCTCTTGGAACAGATATTATTGTTGGATTTCCTACTGAAACAGATGAAGAGTTTCAAGAAACTTACCGAATG
>JAUXSJ010000035.1 GCA_030679615.1 Parachlamydiaceae bacterium
ACTTTTACGTTAAATAATTGAAAATTTAATACAGGAGTAAAAAATGAACAGTCATCACGAACAATGCATGAAAGCAATTGTCATTGAAAAATTTGGCGGACCGGAAGAACTTATGCTTAAAAAAATGGCAATTCCTGAACCTAACCCTGGGGAAGTTCAAATTCGCATTTCTTACGCAGCTGTTAACCCAGTGGATTGGAAAATTAGACAAGGTCATTTGCACCCTAAAATCCCGCATCAATTTCCAATTATCCTTGGTTGGGACGCATCGGGTACTATTTCTAAAGTAGGCCAAGGAGTAGATCAATTTAAAGTTGGTGATGAAGTCTTTGCCTATTGTCGAAAACCTACTATTCAATGGGGAACCTACGCAGAGTATGTTTGCTTAGAAGCAGAAAATGTTGCGCACAAACCTACAAATCTATCCTTTGCTCAGGCCGCAGCTTTCCCGTTATCTGGCTTAACTGCATGGCAATCTCTTTTTGATGTTACAAAAATAAAAGAGGGTGATTCAGTATTAATTCAAGCCGGAGCCGGAGGAGTTGGAAGTCTAGCGATTCAATTTGCAAAAATTGCCGGAGCAACTGTATTTACTACAGGAAGCGAGTCAAACCATACCTTTTTAAAACGACTAGGCGCAGATATTGTCATTGATTATCGAAATGATTCTATTGAAGAAATCGTAAAAAATCATACTAAGAATGGTTTAGATATTATATTTGATACAATCGGCGGTGAAGTTTATAGGAATAGTTATAAGCTTTTAAAACGAGGTGGGAAAATTGTTTCTTTATTAGAACAACCCAATAAAGAACTTGAAGAAAAGTATGGAGTTGAATCTTTTTACGTTTTTGTTGTTCCTAATGGAAACGAATTGGAAGATATTGCAAATCTTATTCAAGAAGGGAAAGTTGTCCCAATACCGATTCATGAGTTTCCATTAGAAAAAGCTGCAGAAGCGCATGAAAGCAGTCAAGAAGGGCATGTTCAAGGGAAAATTGTTTTAAAAATTATGTGATGTAAAGCGGGTTTACATTTGAGATAAATTCTATCACAAGCATGTGCCTCATTAGTAATACCTATCTCGAAAAAATTCATTGAGAACCTCTTTGGAGCGCGAAGGCCCTGCCTTCGCTTTTTTTCGGTTTATATTCGCTTTTATAACCGTGATCATAATGCACACCTATAGAATGGAATTGATCAAATCGAAAATGACATCACATCATTTTAATATTCTCCCTGAAAAAAGCGAATGCAGGGTCTATCCTATTACCCATATGCTTTTATAACTCCATTCCAGCTACACCGCTTGGTTTTTATTTTTTTATAACCAATGATTAAGTGAGTCGCAAATAACTCATTCACATTAAATTTTTATCGTTCTATCGTTAAATCGTTTCCATCGTTATTTTTTTTCAAAATTCGAGTTATTTGATGGCAAAATTAACGATGGAAACGATTTAACGATAGAACGATAAAAATTTAATGTGAATGAGTTTATGTGACTGGAGTGGAGTTTTAAAAGCAAACATATAGGGATTTATGGGTAATAGGATGGGCAGGCTTAATGTCATCAACTTAACGACAATGGCGTAAAAATTAACCACTGAGATCACTGAGATCACTGAGAAGTAATGAGAAAACTGAGAAAGTAATATCTTAATTCTGTCTCAATTATCTCATTCTTTCTCTATGATCTCAGTGGTTAATTTTTTACGCCATTATCGCTAAGTTGATGACATTGAGGCAGGGACATCGCATCCAAATAGTATCCAAGGTCCTTTCAAAAAACACACAAATGAAAGAGGTCAGGCGTGCATGCCTGCAATTAAGTTGAATATTGCAGATGCACACATCTGACCCATCGTTTTTTTACTTGCAAAAAGCAATGAGATAGCGTAAAAAGCTAAAAATTTTACCATCGGATCGTTATGACTAAATTTGAACCTATAAATGACTCTAGCTCTGTTGTTGATCGTTACGCTTCAGTGTTTGTAGAATCTATTAAAAATCATTGCGAAAACGCTGCTGAAAAAGCTGTGAAGGAGATTGTTGAAGATGTAACGCTTTGGAGAAAATGCAATCAAGATATTTCAGAATATCAAATCACTTACGGTTTAGCTAATAACAAAGGAAGTGTAGAAAAAAGAAATTTATTTGCTAACTGTGAATTCATAAGAAATGAATCTCAAAAATCTTGGAAAAAATTATCGTTTTGGAAAGGCTTTAGTTATCGTGAATATGAGAAGGAATGTCATGAAGCTGTTGTTAGCAAAATTTCTGAGTTGATAGAAGAGGAATTTAATAAAGCTGAGCACAAAGAATTATTACAAAATTTTAATGTTGAGTATGAATTTAGAGGCTATTTTTCAAATGGAAAGCGTCAATATTCAAAGGTTGTTCCACTCGCATTATGTTGCCTGCTTCCGATGTGTGGGTGGGTAATCTTTTGTGATGAATATAAGTCTACATGTGAGTCTACGTATGACGGAGAAGCTTTAATCCATGTTTCTGGAAAAAATCCAGAACAGAATTAAGGGAAAGGGTCAGGCGTGCATATCTGCAATTTTAATTAGCCTCTTTATCATAATTTCCACCAGCCCCTTGTAAAATTGCAGAATTGCAACCCTGCCCCCTTGCACTTGCACTAGAACATTGTAAAGTTTTTATTGACTATTTATGACCTTTAAAAATTTGAAGATAAAAGCGAATTTGAAAGTTTATTTTAATGTAAAGCGGCTTTACATTTTAGGGACATTAGGGACATTAGGGACATTAGGGACATTAGGGACATTAGGGACATTAAATTAAAGGTTTTAAAGCAAATGTCAAGGACATTATTATGTCCCTTGTGTCCCTTGTGTCTTGTCTCTTAAGCTAAAAATGGAGGAGAAATCCTATTTTCTTCATTATTTTTGATTTGCTCTAACTTTTCTTTCATTTTATTCCAGGCCTTAAATGACTCTTCCGCTTCTTTCATCGAACGAATAATTTCTGATTCATTAATTTGTGAAAATAATGAACATTCATTAACTTGATTTGAAACAAAATGAGAATAAATTGGATGATAGGAAAAATCTTGATTATGACCCGTTGAAAATTCCGGAAACTGTAATTGTAAATCACTGTCAACAAAAGGTTTTATTTTTCTATTTATATGATTCTTAGTAATTTTGTCACGTTGCTTTTTAGGCTCTTTCATGTCTTTTCCTTGGGAAACTCATAAAAAAACCTTTGTAGCTTTCAAATGAATTATTCTCAAGAAATAATATTAAAAATTTATTTTAAAGTCTTTTTTTTGGTGGATTTTTCATTTTTTATTAAGATCTTGTAACCAAATCAATAAATTAACTTTATAATTCATCTAATTATTTATAAATAATTCAACAACTACATATAATTAAATTATAGAACAAAAATACAACGGTTTTAATATTAAGGATAAAAAAAGGATTAAATACCATGGTAGTTCAAAAGACTATTCAACTTTTGTTGAATCAATTGGTAGAAGGAAATCCGGTAAAAATCTCAATTGACGGATCAGATTTGATGATCCGTTATTTTAATCCTGAATCAAAAATCCTTATCTCTACTTCAATTTATCAAGGTGATAACTATATTCCAGGAAGTGTGAGACATTGTATTAACCATAAAGCACCATTTTCTCAAATGAATATGCTTACATATATCTCTGTGGATGAAAAAGAGTTTAGAATTAAGCTAAATTACGCAGGACATGAAGATTTTTTATCTAAAGAAAATTTAACTCTTCTTTTAGAAGAATTTGGGTCATTAGCAGAAAAATGGCGTTTATACTTAGATGAGCATGATAAGCGTGATCTTATTTATGTGAGAGTAAAATAAGTTAATAGACTTCTTTTAAAACTTAAGAATTAAACACAAAGACACGAAGACTCTAAGGCACGAAGAAGCCTACAGATGCTATTTATCATTCGTGGTGAAACACCATCTTGTAAATCTTCTTCATGCCTTAAAGTCTTCGTGTCTTTGTGTTTAATTCTTAAGTTTTGAAAGAAGTCCTATTAAAAAAAAGAGAAACGGCCTTTTAGATGCAGAGAATTTTATAAAAAAACTTGTCATCTAAATAGGTCCTTTTTTTTACATATCAACGTAAAAATTATTAAGTTAAAAAATTTACATTTTTATTAATTAACGTAAGTTACAAATAACTAAGTTAAATTAAATTTTACACATCGCCATTTAGAATAAAGAATTGCTACTTCATAAAGAATAATTAACGGGATCGCCAAAAAAAGCTGCGTTAGAATATCTGGTGGAGTTAAAATTGCACTTAACACAAAGATACAGACATAAAAAATGCGTCTTTTTTCTTCTAATATTTTTGTTTCAATTAAACCGAAATGAACAAAAACCAACAAAAGCAATCCCAACTCAGAAGCTATCACATGACCTGCAATGATAAAAAAAAGATAATCAAAATAATGATTCAATGTCCATGCATTTTGTCCAATCGTTGCGTTGAATTGACTTAAGTATTGATTAGCGATGGGTATCGTGATTTTTAATGCAAAAAACACACCTAAAATTAAGCTAAAAAACGAAAGAGATAAAAAAGGAATCAATATTACTCGTTCATTTTTTTTCATACCTGGTAAAATAAATTTAAGCCATGACCAAACCCAAAATGGTGCTGTTAAAGCTAAACTCATCCAAAAGCACATTTTTACAATAAAAAAAAGACCTTCTAAAGGGCCTAAAATTAATAGATTTTGATCTAAGGAATTTATATTTTGTGGGGGTAATAATTTAATTAAAGGTTGATAAAAAATTAATAAAATTAAAAATCCTATTCCAACAATGATTAAGGATTGTAAAATTGTTTTTCGCAGATCTTCTAAATGCCCACCAAGACTAGTCCATTTTTCTTCCATCATATTTTTATTAATTTTCGTCGATTGAATGAGTTTTTTTATCCTCTTGAAAAGATTCTTTTTTAATTTCTACAGGAATAACGATCTCATTTTCTTCTTCACCAGAACAAGCTTTTTTAAATTCTCTGATTCCTTTTCCCAGACTTTGAGCAAATTCAGGAAGCTTTTTCCCTCCAAATAAGATCAAAATTACAACTAAGATGACAAGTATTTCACCTGTTCCAATCATTTCAAACCTCCAAAAGATTTACAAAATCCATTTTGCTTGCACTTTACAATAAGAGTAAAGATTTAATTTCAAAATAAGAAAATTGAAGAAAAGCCTGAATTTATGTTGAGTTTCCATCGTTTCTGAAGAAGAAGAAAATATAATACTTTTATTTCTTCTTCTTTAGAGACTGTTGAAATGTTGATAACTATAAAAATGAAAATTAAAAAACATGCTTATAAGCACCAAGAAGTATTTTTATTAATTTTTAAAATAATAAAAACGCTGTCAATAAGTTGTTAATAGATTGCATGTTGATGTTGATATGTTTGACTTTATCAACATAAAAAACATTTATATGAGAGTTATGAACAAATTATTAAGAAACGATGTTTACAAATAAATAATTTAAAGATTGACTGGAAGAGCATTCTGGATTTATATTAAGGAACTTTTAAGTTTAGGATTCATATGAGTATTGCAGAAAATAATCTTGTTCGTTTTATAAGCATCACCAAAAAGAAAAACGGTTTGTTTGCCAATTTTCGAGTCAAAGGGATGAAAGGTGGGGCAACTATTAGTTCTTCCATTGCTGTCGACATCAATCAAGCAAATGCAAATGCATCGGACACATTGGAAAAAATTATTGAAGAATGCGGGCGCATCGCTGTGAGAATGGCGGAAATCAAATTTCAATTTGAAGGCCTGCTTGAAGTTTAATTCATCTAATTATCTGAGTGTAGCGCAGCTTGGCTAGCGCACTTGCATGGGGTGCAAGAGGTCGGAGGTTCGAATCCTCTCACTCAGATTCTTTTATTTACTCAAAGTCACAACCGGCAATTTGAGATTTAAAAAAAATCGTTCAACATACTTTTTTGGAGTGCGAAGGCCCTGCCTTCGCTTTTTTTAGAGAGAATATCGAAATGATGCGGTGTCATTTTCAACTCGATCCATTCAATCTACAGAAACGCATATGATCAAAATATTATTCAAATCTTGAATTAGTATAAATACCATTGAAAACTATAAATGTTGATATTCGACCCGTAAAAAAGCGAAGGCAGGGCCTTCGCACTCCAAAAAATGTTCTAATTTTTTATATTCTAAATGCAGTTTTTTTATTGATTAAAAAATAAAAAGCATATATCATAAACGTTTAATACATAAAAACTTAGGAATAATTTAATGAGTGTTATTAATAATTTTGTTATATCCTCTTCTTTAGTTCTTTCGGCTGTTTCTCCATTGAGTGCTGCAGAACCAGTTCAATTCCATCCAATAGAATCTCTTAAAGAAATAAATACTTCTCAACCAGATAAAACAATCTTTTTTTTAGATTTAGACGATACTGTATTTGATTTTCCTCTGATGCTAGGAAGTAAAGCTTGGCGTCGATACATTGTGGGAGCAACAAAAAAAATTGATCCTAGTCAAAATTGGCATGACAAACTTACTTTTCTTTTAGCGAAACACCTTCCTTTGCATACTGTTGAAGAAATGACAAGTTCGTTTGTAAATGAATTGCAAGAAAAGGGATATGTTGTTTGTGGTCTAACCTCTAGAGAACGTAATCAATGGTATAATACTTCTCAAGAAGGTGTTGATGAGTTA
Organism: Parachlamydiaceae bacterium; assembly: GCA_030679615.1. Lineage (GTDB taxonomy): Bacteria > Chlamydiota > Chlamydiia > Chlamydiales > Parachlamydiaceae > JAUXSJ01. The sequence goes on from JAUXSJ010000035.1 coordinate 6,733, forward strand.
ACTATTAATCAATTAAAATCTGTAAATATCGATTTTAATAACAACAGTTTAGAAAACAATTACCCATTTCTTGCTTTTGATTCGGAATATCATGATGCAACTTTTTTTGCAGATACAAGCCTTAAAGGTGATTACTTAATAAAAATTTTTAAAGCTGGAGATCAAATTCATTTTCCCAAAAAGGCTATTTTTATTGATGATAAAGATTCTCAAGTAACATCAGTGATCAATGCTTTAAATGAACTTGGAATAGAAAATGAAGGTTATTATTATAAAGCAACAGAAGAAAAAGCAAAAAGTTTTGATCCTTGGGTCGCAAATATTCAACTATATTATTTTGTTACTTCGAACTACAGCACTATCTACACAGATGAAGAAGCTGCTTCAATTAAAGAAGCTCAATCACATTTAGATGCGAATTATTATCTTGAAGAAACATTAAAGTTTGCAAAAAGCCATAATCTTTAAATCATTTAATTGAATCCCTTCCATGAAGGGATTCAATTCTAGACGATAAAAAATTCATTCTATAAACTAAAAATTAAATTCGTTTTAAAATTTTTACTTAAATCCATAATATGACTCATCCTTCTTCTAAATTAAACAAAATTATCGAATCAGATTCAATTCTCTCCATCCTCGATCATGTTAACGAAGATACCTTTGTTTTTTCTGATTTAGACAACACGTTAATCGAATCTGAAAATCATTTAGGATCTGCTCAATGGGGAGATTATCTGTATGATTTATATTTTGATCCAAATAGACCTGTTGAAGATGCTGACTCATTAGAAGCTGAAAAATGGTGTGAAGTTCAACCTCTTATAAACATACGTCATGTTGATCCTCAAACCCCTGAATTAATTCGTCGACTTCATGAAAATAAAATCCCTTTAATTGGATTAACCGCTAGACGGCCAGAAGAAATTCACTTTACTCTTGAACAATTAAATTCTCTTCAAATCACATTAAGTCGTCATTTCTTTAATAATGATTACTTAGATGATGCTTCTCAGCCTCGTAAAAGAATTATTTTCCATCATGGAGTTATTTACTGCACTCCAATCAATCAAAAAAGTTACGGTTTAAAATTATTTTTAGAAAAAGCTAAGTGTAATCCTAAGAAAATTATTTTTATCGATGATAAATTGTCTCACGTTGAAGATGTAGCCTTATTTGCTAAGGAGCAAGGAATCGATTATGTCGGCATTCGGTTTAGTGGAGCAGATCCAAGAGTGAAAACTTTTTGTCCAAATATTGTAAAAGTTCAATATGAACACCTTCCTAAAATTCTTTCAAATGATGAAGCGAAATTTATTTTTGAATCTAAAAATAATAACAAGTAATAATTCCTCATTATAACCAAATCATCTTCATGAACCAACCAATCATTTCTGATCCTTATTTTGAAAATTTTTTCATTGAATCATGTACTGAAAATTCAAACAATAAACAAATTTTAAAAACAGAATTCATAAATACCCCTATAGGTTCAATGATCGCTATCGCCAACGATCAATCACTCTATTTACTTGAGTTCGTTGATTGTCGTAGCTTAAAAAGAGAAATTAGGCGGCTTTTGAAAGAGACTAACTCAAAACTCATTTTGGGAAAGTCAACACAGTTTATTTCCATTGAAAAGGAATTAAATTTATATTTTCTAGGTCAGTTAAAAACTTTTTCAACTCCTTTTTATCTTGTGGGGACACCTTTTCAAAAAAATGTATGGAAAGAACTAACTAAAATTCCATTTGCTAAAACTTGTTCATATGAAGAAATAGCAAAAACTATTGATAATCCTAAAGGTTTTAGAGCAGTTGCTAGAGCCAATGGGGCAAATCAATTTGCTATTCTGATCCCCTGTCATAGAGTGATAAACAAAAGTGGTCTTTTAGGTGGTTATGATGGCGGTATTGAACGCAAAAAATGGTTGTTAGAGCATGAAAAGAATTTTGTTTCCAACAACGAATAAAATAGAACACAAATACACAGATTCGACTTAGGCTTTTTTATTCACGAAATGCCTTCATCATATCTTTTTGGAGTGCGAAGGCCCTGCCTTCGCTTTTGTTTGGTATGCACTTTTATTGATTGAATTGAAGAATCGAAAATAACACCGCATCATCATCATTCTCTATTGAAAAAAAGCGAAGGCAGGGGCCTTCGCACTCCAAAGTTTATTATGAAGGCATATCGCTTAAGTAGACAACATCGACTAAGCGCCTGCAATATAAAATGTCACTAAGCAATAATGACAGGCACTTCCTCCCATTACAAATAAATGCCATATACTATGGTTGAAAGGAAGTTTTTTCCATAAAAAGAATATCACACCCAAAGTGTAGCACATTCCTCCACTCATCAATAAAATAAATCCTTCTTGCAATGAATCCATAATATCTTTAATCACTACAACACATCCCCAGCCCATCAGCAAATATAGAAATGTGGATAAAATTTCAAAACGACCCGTGAAAAACATTTTCAATATAATTCCTATACAAGCCACGGACCAAATAATTATGCTAAAAAGGATCGCTTGAGAATTTTCAAATGTATAAAAAATAACTGGCGTATATGACCCGGCTATTAGCAAATAAATACACGTGTGATCAAAAATTCTCAGTCTTTGTTTTTTCTTGATTTCTTTGCAATGATGATAAAGTGTCGACGCTAAAAACAAAAGAACGAGCGTTACCCCATAAATAAGACAACTAATTGTAATCCAAATATTTTCTGAAAAAAAAGCAGAACCCATTAAAAAAATAAATCCAATCACACTAATGATTAATCCGATTCCATGGGTAAAAAAATTAGCTAATTCTTCTATAGGCGTTTCTCCTGAAACAGCACAAACAGGTAAATTTTTTAATTTAGTATTCATAAGTTCTCAAAAGTTGTTTAAATTTCTGTCTATAAGTTGTTGGAAACATAAATATAAGTTGATCATTGAAAATAACTCATCACTTTTGATCCAAGTATAAACACGTTATAAACAACCTGTTCACCTCCATAGACTAGATAAGTTATTAACATTTCCACACATTCTAAAGAAGAAGATAAATTTATATAAATTATTTTCTTCTTGTAAGATTGGTGTGGAAACTTTATGTTTTTAAAAGCCAAGATAAAACGATTATTTAAAAAAGCACAGTTATGAACTTAATTCCATCCTATTTTTTTGATCTTTCTACTTTTGAACATTCTTTTCTTTTTGATGAAAATGCTCCCCCTTGGCTAGCTTTAGATTTATTGGTTAATTATCTAAATTCTTTAAAACTAGGCATTCATAAAGGAAAAATTTCTTCTCAAGCCTATTTAGTCAATCCAGAGTTAATTTCTATAGGAGAAAATTCTGTGGTCGAACCAGGGGCTTATATTCAAGGTCCTTGCGTGATTGGGAAAAATTCAATCATTCGGCATGGAGCATATATCCGTGGAAACGTTTTAATAGGCGACCATTGCGTTATTGGTCACGATACTGAGATTAAGCATTCAATCTTATTAAATCACGCTCATGCGGCTCATTTTGCTTATTTGGGTAATTCTATTTTAGGTGCTGTAAATTTAGGTGCTGGAGTAAAGTGTGCAAATTTAAAACTTGATCGCACAGAAATTTCCCTCAATTTAAATGGCAATGAAATTAAAACTGGAATGAAGAAATTTGGAGCGATTATTGGTGATCGTACTCAAATTGGATGTAATAGCGTGACTAATCCCGGAACATTGATTGGTCAAGACGTTCAATGCTTTGCTTGCATTAGTTTACCTCGTATTGTTCCTTCTCGTTCAATTATAAAACCTGGTTGCTTGCCAATCATGACAACTTATTAATCGATTATTAATGGATTTCCGATCATGCCTATGCAAAAGATTTTAGCTCCTTATCAGAACATGATCGAAAATTTGATTAAAAAAAAAATCCTTCAATTTGGGACAAAAAATTCATTAAGAGATGCTTGTGAATATGCTTTGTTAAATGGAGGTAAACGTTTTCGTCCTGCTCTTGTTTTTATGATTGCTAAGGGACTAGGCCATAACATGGATGTTACTGAAGCAGCAATGGGAATAGAGTTTCTTCATACAGCTTCATTAATTGCTGACGATCTTCCTTGTATGGATAATGATTCCGAGCGTCGCAATAAACCTTCTCTTCATTGTGTTTATGGAGAATCTGTTGCTTTATTAGCTTCTTATGCCCTTATTTCCGCTGGATATGCTTGCTTTGCCTATAACACTGAAGTCATAAAAAAAAGTCATCATCCTTTGGCTCATCAAAGTGATTATTTATGCACTTTGGCAATTGAAAACGTAAGTCAAAACACCGGGATTTCTGGTGCTGTTTCCGGGCAATATTTAGACCTTTCTCCACCAAATCTTTCTTTAGCTTTAGTAAAAGAAATTTTGCAAAAAAAAACAGTGACTCTTTTTGAAATCTCATTTGTTTTAGGTTGGCTTTTTGGAGGCGGCGATTTAACTCAACTCGATTTAGTCAAAAAAAGTGCGGCTCATTTTGGAATGGCTTTTCAAATTGCAGATGATTTAAGTGACATGGAACAAGATCTTGCAAATCAACATCCATTAAATCTAGCAAATATTTATGGAGTAAAACCGGCATTGGAAATGTTCCACGAAGAAATTTCAGGATTTAATCAAACGTTAGATGATTTAAAATTAAAGAATAGTGATTTGAAAGTTTTGTCTGATTTCTTATGTCATCAAACGAGTCGTTATTAACCAATGACGCATAAAACTACAGGATGAACAGGCGTAAGCCCTGTAATTTTATACGTCATTGGTTAACTGCTTCAGCGATGTTTAAGCATCAGCAGGAACTTCTTCATCAGCAGCACAGGCACCAATAGGAGCTGTTTTAGTTCCAAGTGGCCGATCTTTATAAGATTTCATAATTAAAGATTCAATCTCTTCGAGAAGTTTTGGATTTTTCTTTAATTCTTCCCTTACAGATTCTCTACCTTGACCTAGGCGTTGACCTTTATAACTAAACCAAGCCCCTTTTTTGTCCACAATATTGAATTCTGTAGCCATATCAATAGCACTACCTGTGCGTGAAATTCCTTCATTAAATAAGATGTCAAATTCAGCTATTTGAAATGGAGGAGCCATTTTATTTTTGCTTACTTTGACTTTAATGCGGTTTCCAATTTCATTGTTATCAGCACCTTTAATACCTCCTGTACGACGAATGTCCAAGCGAACAGAAGAATAGAATTTAAGTGCACGACCCCCTGGTGTTGTTTCCGGATTTCCATACATGACTCCAATTTTATCACGAATTTGGTTAATAAAAATGGCGCAAGTATTGCTTTTTGCTAAAGCTGAAGTTAGTTTTCGAAGTGCTTGAGACATTAAACGCGCTTGAAGTCCCATGAATTGATCTCCGATATCTCCATCAAGTTCAGATTTTGGAACAAGGGCTGCTACGGAGTCAACGACAATCAGGTCAACGGCATTTGAACGAGCGAGCATTTCAACAATGTTAAGAGCTTCTTCACCGCTATCTGGCTGAGAAATTAATAAGTCATCCAAATTAACACCAATTTTGCTCGCATAAGTTGGATCAAATGCATGTTCGGCATCAATATAAGCAGCTAAACCACCATTTTTTTGTGCGTTAGCTACAATATGGGTTGCTAAAGTAGATTTTCCTGATGATTCAGGTCCATAAATTTCAACAATTCGACCTCGGGGGACACCACCAATTCCTAAAGCAATATCAAGTGCTAGAGCTCCTGTTTTGATAACAGGTACTTCTTTGTCAATAGCACCTTTTCCAAATGTCATGATAGCGCCATCGCCAAATTGTTTTTTTATTTGACCTAAAGCGAGACTTAATGCTTTTTTACGATCAGCATCAGAAGGTTGTTGAGACATAAAACTCCGTGATAAAGGTTTTGTTTCATATTCAATTAATAGACTTAATTGAGTTATGAGTTAGAATAGAAAGAGCTTAATCATAAATAGATTAAAATTAAGACGCTAGAGAAGAAATTACATTGACCCACTTTTTATAAAATAAATAAAAAGTGAGTCTTTCTTTAAAAAAATTTATGGTCTTTCCCAGTAAAAGCCACCGTCCTTTGGGTCCATGCAAATTAAATAAGTGTCATCTAAATATCTTGATTTTGCAAAAACAAGAATTATATCTGTCTCTGGATGATATTTCCAAGAAAGAATTTTAGTTTTAAAACGATTCTGCCATTTTTTATTACCATTGAAATCGTAAGCGGTAAGATAGTCAGAATCTGAAAATTGAGAAAGAACGATGATAAAACGATCTACTGTCATCATCAAATCTTGATTTAAATTTTGATTTGCAGAAGGGGTCAAAGCAAAAGTGTTTGTGAATCCAAGAATACATGTTAAAAAAAGAAGTGTCTTGATAAATTTCATTTTAAGCCTTTTAGCATTTAATGATTTGGAAATGTCTAATCGCTACATTAGCATGGAGCGATTTCAATGATTATGAAAAAAAAAATTTATTGATGTCAATAATAAAAATTTTAAAAATTCAATATCTTTTAATTATTGCAATTACATTAAATTCAACGTTATGGTCATAAAGAGACTATAATATTTATTAATACTTACTGTTAAAAATTTAGGAACGTTTATGACCCAAATTATTTCTGTTAAAGGAAGAGAGATTCTTGATTCAAGAGGGAATCCTACAGTTGAAGTTGAGTTAAAAACAGAAAATGGAATTTATGGAATTGCCTCTGTTCCATCTGGAGCCTCAACGGGTGAAAACGAAGCTTTAGAATTAAGAGACGGAAATGAAAATTATTATGGAGGTAAAGGAGTTCTAAAAGCTGTTGAAAATATCAATGGTCCAATTTCAGAACTTCTAAAAGGAAAGTGCGTCTTAAATCAAGAAAAACTTGATCAATTGATGATCAGTGCTGATGGAACTGAAAATAAAAGTCGATTTGGTGCAAATGCAATTTTAGGGGTTTCATTAGCAATCGCTCGTGCCGGTGCTCAAGTAGTCAAGCTTCCATTATACCGCTATATTGGTGGAGTTCATGCCCATCTTCTACCTTGTCCGATGATGAATATTATCAATGGTGGAGCTCATGCTGACAATACCTTAGATTTTCAAGAGTTCATGATAAGGCCAATTGGAGCTAAAAATTTTCAAGAAGCCCTTAGATGGGGTGCAGATATTTTTCATATTTTGAAGAAAATTTTAAAAGAAAAAGGTTATACCACAAGTGTAGGAGACGAAGGAGGCTTTGCGCCCTCATTGGGATCAAATGAAGAAGCTTTGGATTATATTCTTTTAGCAATCGAAAAAGCAGGATTTAAATTGGGTTCACAAATTACTTTGGCTTTAGATTGCGCAGCTTCTGAATTTTATGATCGTAAACAGGGTGTTTATTTTGAAAAAAAGAAAAAAGGAAAAAACTTGTCCTTCATGACTAGAACAACAGAAGAACAAGTCGATTATCTTGAAAAACTATGCAATGATTATCCCATTGATTCCATAGAAGATGGACTTGCAGAATGGGATTGGGAAGGTTGGGAATATCTTACAAAAAAAATAGGATCAAAAATACAGTTGGTTGGAGACGACATTTTTGTAACAAATCCAAGTTTTCTTCTTCGAGGGATTAAAAATCATGTAGCAAACGCTATTTTAATTAAACTTAATCAAATTGGAACTTTGACAGAAACTCTTGAAACAATACGATTAGCACAAACGAATGGATATAAAACAATTATATCTCATCGTTCAGGAGAAACAGAAGATACGTTTATTGCTGATTTAGCTGTTGCTGTCAATGCAGGTCAGATTAAAACAGGATCATTATCAAGATCGGATCGAACAGCCAAATATAATCAGCTTTTAAGGATCGAATCAGAGATAAAAAATAGCGCTTGACAAAATTAAGTATAAAAGTACAGTTGTGCTTGCGTTTTGAAGCAAAAAAAGATACTATAACGACAAATAAGTCAATATCCCCTTTTGGATGGAGTTGAAAAAGTATAAAAACCGATCTTAGTTTACTTGCAAGCAGGGCTTTTTTCTAATGAGCGCAATACCAAAAAAAAAATTATGTTGGAATTGTGAAGGCAATGTTGCTAGAGATGTAGATAATTGTCCTTATTGTGGAGTTTGGGTACAGCCCCCAGAATTAGGAGATAATTCAGGTTGGAATCCAAATTACCAGTCATCATCAAAAACCGAAGAAATTCCCTCACCTCTTTATCAAATCAATACAGATGAATCGGATGAAAACGAAGAAAATTCCCCATTTGTAAATAATGAATCCAAACCTTCTTCAGAGAATCATCTACTTCAAAAGGTAAAATTAGATCTTTTCCCTGTTATTTTTTTAATGATGGGATCAAATTTTTTCCTATTTGGAATAATCTTATTGTTATTTTCACAAAATGGGACATTCACACTTCAATGGCAAGGAAGTGATGGTCTGTATTTCATATTATTTTCAATTCCCCTAACAATCTTTGGTTGGAAGTATTTGCAACAAATCGAAGAGTGATTGTCTAATCGTTCAGTTTATTAACGAGTTATGTTTATTTTTTTTGCTAGAGTCCAGATTCGACTTTAGGCTTTTTTATTCAATCGCCATGTTTTCAGAATAATTTTTGGAGTGCGAAGGCCCTGCCTTCGCTTTTTTAGGCTATTCGCATGACCACTTTTATAGCTTTTAATAGTTTTTTATGAACCAATTTAAGTGCTCACCTTATGTAATGAGCATAAAAGCTTGGAGCCAGGCTATCTTGGCATAAGCATCAACCTATTTTATGCTAACAATAAAAAACAGGATAGGCAGGATAGGCAGGATCGTGAATCATAAATAATACCTTAAATGCAGAACGGAAAGTACAAGAGAATGTATAGAGATTGACAACGTGGTTGCTTACATCCTCTCATAATAGTAAATATTTATGACTCACGATGCTGCCTATCCTATCCTGCCTATCCTGTTTTTATTGTTAGCGTAAAATAGGTCGATGTCTATTTAAGACGGTCTGGTTACTTTGACCCAAGCTTTTAACTTCAGTGCGTGACACGATATGCTCTTTTATAGATTAAATTGATCGAGTTGAAAATGACATCACTCATCGAGATCCTATCTAAAAAAAAAGCGAAGGCAGGGCCTTCGCGCTCCAAAAACTATTCTGAGACTTTGATTAAGATAAAATAAGCTTATCTGTTATCAACTATACAGGAAGAAGGGTATCATGTTTTTTATGATTATTCTCTCGATCTTTTTTCATAGCATTTATTAAACACTTTGTATTTATTATTGAGAGAGCTGTAATAAGTCCTATAATTGTTGTTTGAATAGGACGTGAAATTCCTAAATTTGATTCTATAATTGTAAAATCTTCCATTTTTGATTCTTGGTCGACTAAAATGTTATAAAAATTTACAGCGTTTAAGTGAAGAGCAACAAGAGCATGCTTTGATGCTGCTTTTGGGTCTGATTTACGCTGTTCCCATGCAGCAATTGATAAAAAAGCTGTAATAGCCACATCAGTGCACGGGATTAGTGCACTAAGAATACCTTTACCCGTTTCTTCTGTAACGGGTAATTTTTGTATGGTGTAATACCCAGCTAACTGACCACCAACATGAATCATATTTCTAGTAAAATTTCCTAGAGTTAAGGTACCTAAATAAGAAAAATAGTTTTCGAGATACATACTCACGCCTTTTTTTAGATTAAATTTATTATTTTAACGTAAAATTAATTTTTTTAATATTTAAGTACAATAGTTCTTTTTATTCTAAGCTTCCTTTTGGCAGCATTTTTTGTATTTTTTTCCGCTTCCACATGGACATGCTTCATTTCTTTTTATCTGAGGGTCCGCATGAAGTGG
>JAUXSJ010000036.1 GCA_030679615.1 Parachlamydiaceae bacterium
TGAAAGATTAGTCGTTATAGAAAAGAATGAAGATGTTTGGATCTTTGTAGCAGATGAAATTGATCGAATCTATTTATGGGATGTATCACAATTTCAAACTGAATTAAATGAGAATGAACAAACAAAAAATGTTTATTTCAAAGGTCAAATGATAGAGTCTGGTCGAAGGATCAATTTAATAGATGAAGAGTTGCTTTTTTATCGTTTACAAAAAGCTTGTAAGGGATTGACGTGAATCTTTCAGAATCAGAAGGTCTACAAGACAATAAAATAGACCCTTCTATGTTTGAATTATTTTCAATTGAATTAGAAACTCAATGTACTTTACTCAGTCATGGCTTAATAGATTTAGAAAAAAATTCGGAAGATTTATCGTTAATTGAATCTTTAATGAGAGCAGCGCACTCTATTAAAGGTGCAGCTCGTGTTGTTAATTTGAATCACATTGGTCAATTAGCTCACGCCATGGAAGATTATTTCGTATCTCTCCAAAAATTAAGCAAAGTCATCGATTCTGATAAAGTTGATCAGCTTTTACAATGCGTTGATTTATTAAAAGAATTCAGCCAAGTATCTTATGAAAAAATTCATTCTTTAATCGAGGAAAAGCGTTCTTTAGTTGAGTCACTCATAAAGCAATTAAGCCATTCAGAAAATTTGATTTTAAAATCGACTGATATTAAATCTTTAAAGGTAAAAAAATTAAAGGATGAAGAGATTTCATTTAATCCTGCTTCGCTTGCAAAAAATGTGATTAAAGTAGGGAACGTACCTTTAAAATCATTTCAATCTTCATTTAAAGGCGAGAGAGTTTTACGTGTTTCAGCAAAGAATCTAAATCGATTAATGGGTTTAGCAGGGGAATCATTGGTTGAATCTCGTTGGTTATATCCTTTTGAAGAAGAATTATTAAAGCTAAAAAAAATTCATGGTCGATTGGAATTTTCATTTGAATTATTGAGAGGGGCGTTACGTGAGACAAAAGTTAATGAAAAAATAGAATTTCATTTGAATCACATTCATAAAGACTTAGATGCTGCAAAGTGTCTTTTAGTTGAAAAATTTAATGATTTAGATAATTTTATTCGTCGTCACGCTAGCTTATCCAATCGTTTATATCAAGAAGTGGTGGATAGTCGAATGAGGCCATTTGGCGATGGAGTTGAAGGATTCCCTCGTTTAGTTAGAGATTTATCGCATCAACTTGGTAAAAAAGTTCATTTAGAGATAGAGGGAATTAATACTTCAATAGATCGAGACATTTTAGAAAAATTAGAATCTCCTTTAAGTCATTTGATTAGAAATGCTATTGATCATGGAATTGAAAGCCCAAATGAAAGAATTGCAAAGGGTAAGAAAGCAGAAGGAACGATTCGTTTAGAAGCGAGACATAAAGGTGGGATGCTTGCAATCACAGTTTCAGATGATGGAAGAGGGATTGATCCAGAATTATTAAAGAAAAAAATTATTGAAAATCGCCTTGCTGATGAGCAAATGGTTAATCGACTTTCTCATTCTGAATTATTTGATTTCCTTTATTTACCAGGTTTTTCAACCTCGAAAACTGTATCAGATATTTCAGGAAGGGGAGTTGGGCTGAATGTTGTATTAACTATGGTACAAGAAGTAGGTGGTAGTGTTCGAATCACATCTACCTTAGGAAAAGGGTCTTCTTTTTTCTTAATTCTTCCTTTAACACTATCTGTCATACGTGCTTTAATTGTTAAAATTGCTGGAGAACCATACGGTTTTCCTTTAGCGAGAATAGATCGGGTATTCGTAATTAATCCAGCCGAAATCCAAAGGAAAGAAAAAGAACTTTTCTTTTTATATGAAGAGCAGTCTATTCGTTTAGTTGAAGCTTGGAAAATATTAGAATTAGACGATTCGAAAGAAGTGAGTAATTCCATCTCATTAGTTATAGTTCATCATAATGAAAAGAAATTTGGTTTAATTGTCGATTCACTGATTGGTGAAAAAGAACTTGTCGTTCAAGAGCTTGATCCGCGATTAGAAAAAATTCCAGATATCATTGCAGGATCTTTAATGGAGGATGGGAGTCCACTCTTAATGATTGATGTTGAGGATATGATTCGCTCTATTGAAAGTTATTTCTCTAGTATTATTAATGGTAAAGAAGATGAAATGACACTTCCTGTGGATGCTAAAAGGGTTTTATTGGTAGATGACTCATCGACTGTCAGAGAAATAGGAAGTCGCTTACTTAAAGAATGGGGTTATATCGTTGATTCAGTTCCGGATGGAGTAGAAGCTTGGAATGCTATTCGTATTGGTCGTTATAACTTAATGATTACAGATGTTGATATGCCTCGATTAAATGGAATTGAATTGATAAAAAAAATTCGCATTCATTCTGTTTTTACAACTTTACCAATAATCATTGTCTCTTATAAGCAGAGTGAAGAGTATCGAAAAATGGGGTTTGAAGCGGGAGCTAATGCTTTTTTAAATAAATCAAGCTTTCATGATGAACAATTATTTCAAGTAATACAACAATTACTCAATGAGTAGGTAGGCTAAAGTGACGCTTATTTTTTTTATCATAGAGAGCACAGGGACAAATCCTGCGATACGGGCCTGGCCTAAATCCTGCGATACGTAAAAGC
>JAUXSJ010000015.1 GCA_030679615.1 Parachlamydiaceae bacterium
GGCGACATTTCGAATAAGAAAATAATTTGCATACACGTTCTAGGTCATTTAATGATTGCTTAAATACTTAATCCATATTTTTTATGGATTTTATCATGTTCTTTTTTTGGTTCAAGATGGGTAACAATATCTGATTGGATATCTAATTGTTTTTTAATATCTGCTTCAATCTTACTTGCAATTTCATGAGCTTCTTTTAATGAAATCTCTTTCGGAAATAATATGTGAAACTCAATATTTAATTTATAACCTGTCATGCGATGTTTTAAATTATGATAAAAAACATTCTGTTCTTTAGTTGAATCATCAATGCATTTTTTGATTTTATGATTTAATTTAGGATCAACTTGATCCATCAAACCACTAATACTTTTTTTGATAAGTTTACTGCCAATAAATAAAATATTTCCTGCTGCTAATAGAGCTATAAGAGGGTCAAAATAAATAATTCCAGTCAATTTTACAAGTATAAGAGCGAAAATCACAGCTATACTTGTGATGCAGTCAGTGAGAATATGTTTTCCATTTGATTCAAGAATAATGGATTGATATTTTCTTCCTTTTCGAATGAGGTAATAACTCAAAAGAGCATTAATAGTTGTTGCAAGAAAAATGAAGATTATTCCTTCATCAATTTGTGAAATTTCTAATCCATTAATAATTTTATCGATAGACTCATGAATAATTAATAAAGCTGCGATGATAATCATAGCCCCTTCAAAGCCAGCTGAAAAAAAATTAATTTTATCATGGCCATAAAGATGATCTGCATCGGGTGGTTTTAAGCTCAGACGCATGCTATAATATGCAAAACCAACGGCAATGATATGGATGATTGTCTCGGCAGCATCAGAAAAAATCGCAACGGAGCTTGTGATATAGTAAGCATAGCCTTTTATGAAAAGCATGAGAACACCTATCCAAAAGGAAAGCCTCATTGCATTTTTCATAATTTTTTGATCAGCTTTAGATAAAGAAAAAGAATTTTCCATTAATGTGTTTTACTTATTGATGCTCAAAGATTGTATAAAATGGTCAAATAAAGTGGGGTCAAATTCTGCTGCTGAAGCTAAATAAAAAGGAATGTATAAAAATTGATTTCTAACAATGGCTATTCCTTTTAATTTCTTTTCAACTTCGTGGTCTATAAAAGAAATGGTAAAAATTGCTTTTTGTTCTTCTTCATCTTGAACAAGTTGATAATCAAAGTGTTGCTGATTTTCAAATACCTTAGGGTGATAAAATACGTGTGGAACAAGGATTTTTTTAAAAAAATGAATAATTTCTGATTGATTCAGCCATTTATCTGATACATCTTCAGAGTGGAAAATCGATAAAGCAAATAAACCTGCCGGGGTGGGTTCGGAATAAAAGTGAAAAATTCCTCTTGGCGGAGAGTTTTGAAAAGGAACTTCAAAGCTCATTTCTAGGGGTGTGTGTGGAAAAGAAATTTCAATCCCACTTTTTTTATCTTGAAAGGTTTTCCATTGAAATGGTGTTTCATGTAAAGGTTTGTCTGCCATAAGACCTCCTGTTAATGCCAACCCTAGAATGAGATTTAATATAACGATAGATTTTTTTTTCATCTTCCCTCTATTCAAAATTAAAAAAAAGTTAAATTTAAATTAGGGCGATAATAGCTTTTCTGTAAAAACGAATCTATTCTTTTGTTTTATATTGAGAGAAACAATTTTTTAAGTATACTCAACAGTTTTTGTGTTAAGCAATTATATCCCCCAGTGAAGCATGAGTACATTCAAGATTTTTTCCTTACAATCTATGTTAAAAAAAATTTTCCTTCTCAGTTGTTTATTCCTTTTTGTAAGTTGTGATACACGATTTAATTTACCTGAATGTCCTTCTCCAATACCTGAAAATCCTCCGCCTGAATGTGTGAGATTAGCTTTAGTGCTTGGTGGAGGGGGAACGAAAGGAATGGCTCATGTAGGTGTGCTAGAAGAGTTTGAAAAAGCTGGAATACAAATAGACTTGTTAGTTGGGTGTAGTGCAGGTAGTATTGTGTCTGTTTTGTATGCTGATTGTCCTCATGCACATCGAATTAAAAAATTATTAAAACCCTTAAAAAAATGGGATGTTTTAGACATTAGTATTTGGCAAGGTCGTTATGGACTTGTTCAAGGAGGATCTCTAAGAGGTTTTTTAAAGCGGCATTTATCATGTAAATATTTAGAAGAGTTGCAAATTCCTGTTTGTATAGCCGCTACAGATCTTATTCGTGGAGAACTCGTCTGTATTAATTCAGGCCTAATAATCCCTGCCGTCCATGCATCTTCAGCTGTGCCTTTAGTGTTTACTCCTGTATTGTTATATGATCGATTATTAGTTGATGGGGGAGTTGCAGATCCGGTTCCAGTACAACTCGCAAAAAAAATGGGTGCAGTAGTGATTGTTGCGGTTGATTTGAGTGCAATGCTCGAAAAAACCTGTCCAAAAAATTTATTTGGAGTTGCATCTAGATCCGCAGAAATTAAGTTTCTTTTGCAAAGCGAAAGTTGTGTATCGGGTGCGGATGTTGTGATCAGACCTGATCTTGGTTGCATGGGAATGTTTGATGATACGGACTTAGAAAAAACTTATGAAGCCGGACGAAAAGCTGCAGAGGAACTAATTCCCGAAATTCTCGAAATATTATCACAAAAGTGTGTAAATAAGACGCAATTTTAATCTTAATGTAATCTTTACCGATTATTTGTTTTTATTTAACACAACTTTGTTACTTTTTTCACTTTCAATCTTAAAAATAAAAAGGTGTTAATCATGGTTATAGAAGCAGATTATAATTATAATTCAGCAATCCATTATCCTAATGCAGATGTAGAAGGTTATGATGCTAAAAGCATTCCTTTAGATGTTAATAATAATAGTTTTGTGAAAACTAAAATTCAAAGAAGCGTACATGAAAATACAAGATTAATGATTAATCTTGTACAAGAAATTATTGGAGAGAAAAAAAATCAGCCAGTAGACAATCAAGGTTTTTTTCAATCAGAAAGAAGTTATAATAGTTATTCTCATTCTCGTTCTCATTCAAAGTCGTGGTTTTCTGGGCCTTTGATTGATAATCGTAGTTATAAATTCGGTTTTGGAAATAATAATAATAACAATGTTCGTCCACGATCAGTTTTTGAAAGTGAGGAAGAAAAAATAAGTAAACAAGAAAAAGCAGATGCGGAGCAAAGAAAAACAATAGGAATTGTAGCCGGCATTGCTTTGTTTCCGTTGACTTATGTGTTTGGAAGGCTGTTAGGAACAAGAGCGACAATTAATGATCAATGGGATGCTTTAATAAATGCAAAGGAGGATTGGGAATCTAATAAGTTAAAATATCCAGCAGATTATCAAAGTTCGATAGGAATTATTTCAAATACATCACAGAGCATTTTGAATAAACGATTGAGAAGAAATTCATTTCAACTAGCATGGGTGGTTTCTGTTTTAGGTTCTTGTATTTTAGCGGTGGCAGGAGCCTTAAATAAATCCAATGCTTTAGTTAAAACAGGTGTAGTATCTGCGGGAGCTGTTATTGGTGGAAGTGCGCTTTATTACTTGTTTACATTGGGTTATAATCATGGACGGCCATCAAAAAATAATGAAGTCAATTCAATTAAAACAATACTACCATTTCTTGAGATTCAAGAAGAGAATATTGAATTAATAAATGATAAAAGAAAAGCGTGAAGACTGAAGATTGATTTAATAGTAGGTTATTTACTAGTCCATTTTAACCCCTAGCTTCAACGCTTCGACTCGTCGAAGCTAAGAAAGCGGTGACAACTCACGCTCACTCCAAATTTTATTGGTTCTTGGATGAGTGTGGAGTGCGGTGACTTGTCCTTACAGGTGGACACATCTTTTTGTTCACAACACTTAACGTATTTTGCAAAACAATAATTGATTTCTGTAGTCCGATAGACCGTTACTTCTCGAAAACAATTTAACGCAGAGGCGGGGAGGCAGGAAGACGCAGAGAAAAAAGTTTATAATTATATTGGTTAAATGTTCTTCTCTGTGTCTCCCTGTCTCACCGCCTCTGCGTTAAATTGTTTTCGAGAAGTAACGGCCTATCGAGTTACAAAACAATTGTTAATCAAGTTGTTGTGAACAAAAAGATGTGTCAATCTGTAAGGACTTGTCACCGCTTTCCTAAGCTTCGACTCGTCGAAGCGTTGGAGCTAGAGTTAAACAGGGTTTTATCTGAGGCGATATTTCGAAAGCCTTATTAAATTAATTTAATCCTTTCTTTGACAGCAATCCCATCGCCGTAGCCATGATCATAATCCCTTTTTCAATACGATCTAAACCAAAATGCTCGTTAGGCGCATGGATTTTATCTGTATCCAATCCTAATCCCAATAAAATCACCTCTCCTTTCGACACCTCAGCTAATCGAGTTGCAATGGGAATAGATCCCCCTCCAAAAATATATTCACAAGGCTTTTTAAATATTTCTTCAAAGGCCTTAGAAAAACATTCTACAACAGGAGATGAAAGATTCGCTCGTACAGCCTTCCCATGACCGGGATGAATAACGACATTAATTTTTACCCCTTGAGGTACATTTTTTTTCAAATAGTCTTCAACAAGCTTTCCAATTTCTTCAGGATCTTGATCAGGAACTAATCGACATGAAAGTTTAGCGATTGCTTTTGCAGGAATGACTGTTTTAAATCCTGAACCTGAATATCCTCCATTAATGCCATTGATCTCTAATGTAGGCCTTAACCATGCTCGTTCTAAAGGAGAAAACTTCTGCTCACCTCCAAGAGGTTCCGCTCCCATCAATGAAGTGTATTCTTTAGCATCGAAATCTAAAGTAATGGTCTTTTTTTGTTCTTCAGACAAATCTACAACATCATCGTAAAATCCAGGAATTGTAATTTTACCCTCTGAATCGCGTAAAGATCCTAATAATTCGATTAATGCATGAATGGGATTAACAACAATACCCCCATGAGCTCCTGAGTGCATGTCAGTAATTGCACTTTGGATCTCAACATCAAAAGTAACAATACCTCGCATGCCTAGGGTTACTGCAGGTTGATTTGCTTTTCGAATGCTAGTATCCACAATGGCTAAATAATTGCAGTTAAGTGCTTCAGACTTACTGTTTAAAATAGCGTCAAGGCCCGCACTCCCCATCTCTTCTTCGCCCTCAATACATAATTTGATATTAATAGGGAGAGAGCCAGTTTTTTCTATCAAAAACCTTAGTGATTGCAGAACATAAAAGCATTGCCCTTTATTATCTTGTGCACCACGAGCATAAACTTCTGCATCTTGAATTGTAGGTTCGAATGGAGGAGATAACCACTCTTCGATGGGGTCAACAGGTTGAACATCATAATGGTTATAAATTAGTAGAGTCGACTGATTAGCATCTTCAGCTTTTTTTTGCGCAAAAATGGTGGGGTGACCTGGAGTTTCCCAAATTTCAACTTCAAATCCCATATTTTTTAAATAATTAACGACCCAATCTTTGCATTGGTGAATATCCTGATGATGATCGGGTTCAGAACTAACACTTTGAAATTTTAAAAAAGTAAAATATTCATCCATAATGCGTTGTCGATTTTCTTCGATCCAGCTTTGCATTGACGGAATGGAAATTTGGTTTTCAGATGTCATCGTGTTTCCTCGTTAAATAGTTTTTCATCTAAAAGACAATTGAATCATTAAAAAAATAACAAAATATGCAAGATCGCCTTTGGCGACAAGATAATGAATTTTTTATAATGAAGCTAGAAAATTGAACGATGATTGGGAGAACTGGGTGGTTAGGAAGAAATTTACCAGTGAGAATAAATACAGAGATCACTGATTAAGGTATTCAGACCGTCCCGGTCTGATGAATTGGTCAGAACGGCCTGAATACCTTAGCGTAGGCCACCAGGATGACCGATTACATTAACATCAGACCGGGACGGTCTGAATACCTTAGCGCCTAATCTTTATTTTATCAATTCAAATTATTTGTTGACTCGTTGAGGTGAAGGTGTTATCCATGAGCTAAAAACTTTAGCGAGGCGCTTTGTCTGATTATTTTCCGGTTTATATCTATTTTGTTTTAGTCGCTGCTGTCACTGCGATTACTCTGTTACTATCCTCACTTTTTCAGTCTAAGAAAGATACTTCAGTGAAATTTGCACCTTATGAATCTGGAATTCAAACAGAAACACATTTATTAAAAGAACGATTTCCTATTCATCATTATCTTGTTGCCTTAATTTTTTTGATTTTTGATATTGAAGTCATTTTCATGTATCCCTGGGCAGTAGTTGCGAAATCAATTGGTCCATTTGCTTTTTATGAAATGGCATTTTTTATTGTACTACTTTCTGTAGGTTTTCTTTACGCGTGGCGTAAAGGTGGCCTTCAATGGGAATAATTAAACTTAAAAGAGTAAAATGATGGGACAAAATCCAAAAGAACGTACACCTTTTTTTATTGCGCCTCTTGAAAAACTCATTAATTGGGCGCGTGAAAATTCATTATGGCCCGCACAATTTGGTTTAGCATGCTGTGCTATTGAAATGATGTCTACGGCAGCGAGTCGATATGATATGGCTCGTTTTGGAATGGAAGTATTTCGCGCTTCACCTCGTCAAAGCGATGTGATGATTGTTGCAGGTCGTCTTAGTCAAAAAATGGCTCCTGTTTTAAAAACTATTTACGATCAAATGCTGGAACCTAAATGGGTGATTGCAATGGGCGACTGCGCATCATGCGGTGGAATATACAATAATTATGCCATAGTTCAAGGGGTAGATAAAATTGTTCCTGTGGATGTGTATGTTGCAGGGTGTCCTCCTAGACCAGAAGCATTATTGGATGGTTTATTACTTTTACAAGAGAAAATTAAAGCTGGACGTTCATTTCAAAAAGAGCAACCTAAAAAAAATTCTTTGAGAGTATTGCAAAATGATAAATGAAAATGAGCTATTTGATTTTATCAATAAAAACTCTAGCGGTGCAGTTCTTAAACAAATTAATTTTGCCGGTGAAGTGACTTTAGAAATCGATAAGAATCGATTAAAAGAAGTCTTATCTTTGTTAAAGTCGATACCATTAGGTTTTGAAGTACTCATGGATTTAACAGCTGTAGATTATTTGGAACCTAAAAATTCCATTAAGCTTGTCTATTGGCTTCATCATCCTGTAAGTTACGAACGGTTAAGAGTGATTACTTTTATCAATAAACAAGAAAAAGCGATTTCCGTCACCGATTTTTGGACGGGGGCTAATTGGTATGAAAGAGAGATCTATGACTTATTTGGAGTTTATTTTGAAGGTCATCCTGACTTAACGCGTATTTTAATGCCAGATGATTGGATAGGTCATCCATTAAGGAAGGACTATCATTTAACAGAAGAAAGTGTCGAGTTTAAACACGGCGTTGAACCAAAGTTACCTTCTGAAATTATCCATGTGACGCGTAAGCAAAAAATGAAGTAGAGATTCCATGTTAGAAACAACTCAAGAAATAGAAAAATTTGATTTAAAGCATCAAACCGAAGATATTTTAGAACTGAATTTAGGGCCTCAGCATCCATCTACGCATGGTGTTCTCCGTTTTAAATTAAAATTAGATGGCGAAATTATTATTTCAGCTGAACCTGTGATTGGATATTTACATACCGGTGTTGAAAAAGAGTGCGAGACACGCACCTTTCATCAAGTTTTTACATTAGTCGATCGTTTAGATTATTTATCAGGGCCATCTGAAGAACATGTGTATGCATCGGCAGTAGAAAGATTGATGAATGTTGAAGTTCCTGAAAGGGCTCAAATCATTCGAGTGATCCTTTTAGAATTATCACGCATCGGTAGTCATTTGTTATGGGTAGGAACAAGTGCTCTTGAATTAAACATGTCTTCTGTTTACATGTATTGCTTTGCTGAACGAGAAAAAATTCTCGATTTATTTGAAGAGATGTCTGGAGCTCGTATGTTCCCTTCAGTATGGCGAATCGGAGGGTTGGCACGAGATTTAAATGCAACCTTTGAAGAAGATGCACGTCGTTTTTTAAAGGATTTTCCCTCAACATGGAAAGATCTTAACAACCTTTTGACGAAAAATTATGTGTGGAATGATCGATTAAAAGGTGTCGCGGTTATTGATCATGCATTATGCAAACAATATATGTGTACAGGACCTGTCATTAGAGGGGCAGGGGTTCCTTATGATATTCGAAAAATTTATCCCTATTCAGGATATGAAAATTATCAATTTGATATTCCAATTGAAAAAGAAGGGGATTCATATGCACGTTATTTAGTGCGTATGGAAGAAATGAGGCAAAGTGAATC
>JAUXSJ010000018.1 GCA_030679615.1 Parachlamydiaceae bacterium
GTCCGATTACAAGTCGGGTGCTCTACCAATTGAGCTATGCCAGCGAATGGAAACGTTGTTTATATCAAATTCGAAATATTTAACGCAATATTTTTTCTCATTATTTTATTTTTCCATCTTAAACACAGTCTAAAACGTTAATTTAATTTTGCTGCTAATGACGCAAGTTCAGATCGTTCAGTTTTTGGCATGTACATATGTCCAAAAATTTTATGGTCCATAAACTCGTAAACTGCATATGTCAATCCATTCGAATCTTTATCAAGATAAGGATTATCAATTTGTTCTGGATCTCCTGCTAAAATTACCTTTGTTCCTTCTCCAGCTCTCGAAATAATCGTTTTAATTTCATGTGGAGTAAGATTTTGCGCTTCGTCAACAAAGAAGAATATACCCGGCATTGAGCGACCTCTAATATAAGTCACTGCTTCCGTTTCTATTTTTTTACTATTCATTACCCACTTAAGGGTTTCTTCAGACTCACCACCAGTAGAAGAACATAAATATTCTAAATTGTCATAGATGGGTTGCATCCAGGTAAAAAGTTTTTCTTCTTTAGTTCCGGGTAAATAACCAATATCTCTACCAATTGGTAAAATTGGTCGACTCACTAATATTTTTGAATAGGCCCCTTCATCAAAAACTTTTCTCATTCCGCAAGCTAAGGCTAAAAGTGTTTTTCCTGTACCAGCTGGTCCTATCAATGTCACTAATTTAATGTCGTCTCGTAAAAGCAAATCAATTGCACATTTTTGTTCAACATTTTTTGGCTTTATTCCCCATAAATTAGTTGCTTTAAGAAGCGGCTCCATGCATTCAGTGTGGGCATCGTATTTCCCTACGGCTGATGTGTTTTCTGGAGAGGTCATGATGAAATATTCGTTTGGTTTACATTTTAAACCCGGTATTTTCAATTTTCCATCTTTGTAGAAGGTGTCTATATCATGTTTAGGTAATTCAATATGACTCAATCCTGTATAAAAGGTATTGTAAGCATATTTAAGATTCTCATAATCTTGAGCCTCAATTCCTATCGATTCTGCTTTTACTCTTGCTGCAAAATCTTTAGAGACAAAAATGACATTTTCTCCTTCTTCATGTAAAAGGAAAGCTGCACTGATAATCCGATTGTCATTGATACTCATTTCAAAATTATATTTATGTGAAACTTTGAATTCGGGTAACACTCTTACTATGGATCCGTTATTTAATTTCACACCTGTGTGTAAATTTCCTTCACCAACATTTTTTAATGAATCTAATAATCGAATCGTTTCACGTGAATTTCTTCCTAGCTCACCAGGGAGACGTTTCATTTTGTCTAATTCCTCTAAAACTGCTATTGGAATAAGTATATGGTTTTCTCCAAATTGCATTAAGGCTGTTGGGTCGTGTAGAAATACGTTTGTATCAATAACGAAAGTTTTATGTGACATCTTTGCTGATCCTGTTATTTATTAAAAAAAATGATTTAATCAATTTAAAAAGAAACAAACAAGAAAATAATTTTTTTAATCTGTGTTTTAAGAAAATAAGCACTCGGAAGTTAAAAGTGCTAAATGCCTTGATAAAATAAACTCACTTTGATAAAATAAGAATATGAGAGTATTAAATCAGTGAGGAGGAACTAAAATGACAATAAAGATTAATGAAAAGATGATTTGTATTCCTTCTTACATTTCGACGAGTTGGTCTCGCATTTCTTGTTTGCATATGAAAGAAACGATTTTATGCATTACTTTGATTGATGGAGAAGTATTACAAATTCCAGATTTGAGTAAAGAAAGCATTGATTTAATTTTTCAATATCATTCTGAGTATTTAGATAAAGATATTCAATCACCATTAGACGCTTTTTCTGAAAAAGGATTTGATGAATTTCAGGAAATTTTAGATGGAATTAAAGGAGAATCCGCAGTACGCCTTTCTTTTAATCCGTCTCTTGAAAAGCTTGGTGTAATCATGAGTCACAATCCTGAACAATTTGATGCACCTGATTTACCCCCTGAGATTTTACAAAAAATTGGTATGATTTCAAAAATTCTTGCTCCTTCAGATGAAATGATAATTCCTGCAGCTGAAGAAGGATGTAATTGTTTTCATTGTCAAATTAGTCGAGCTTTAAATCCTCATCATACTTTAAATGTTACAAAAGAAGCTGAATTGATTGAAGAAGAAGTGTCTGAAGCAGAGCTTCAATTTCAACAATGGGATATTGAACAAATAGGGGATCAACTGTTCACAGTGACAAATCGTTTGGATAGCTTTGAAAAATATAATGTATATTTAGGGGATCCAGTTGGTTGTACTTGTGGGAAAAATGGTTGTGATCACATTCCTGCTGTTCTTAAAAGCTAAAACATCTTTTCCTAAATCTTGTAAAATCATAGAATTCGTCTTGCTATAATCGTTTTTATAAAAGGACTAATTCTATGAGGATAATTCAATTTTCCAGCCTTATTCTACCCTGTTTTTGTTGTATAATCTCACCTGTACTCTCTGATGAAACGACTTCATCAAATCAAGTGACTATGACTTCAGAAGCTAAGGCACAAAAAAAATCATTTACCCCTTTTACGGGTCAAATTACAAAACCAAAAGTAAGATTGCGCTTACAGCCTACCTATGATGGTCAAATTTTGAGAGAGTTGAATCCGGGTGAAATGGTAGTTGTTCTGGGTGAAACTGAAGATTTTCTTGCTATTGCACCTCCTTCTGATTTTAAAGCTTATATTTACCGTACCTTTGTTTTAGATAATGTGGTGGAAGGATCACGTGTGAATGTAAGGTTAAAACCAGATTTAGAAGCTCCTGTTCTTGCTCAATTAGCTTCTGGAACACCAGTAAATGGGAGTATTGATCCAAATAACAATAAATGGATTCAAATGTCAATGCCAGAAAC
>JAUXSJ010000029.1 GCA_030679615.1 Parachlamydiaceae bacterium
GAAAGTTTTAGGAGCAATCCTTATTGCATGGATAGCCATTACTGCAGTTTTAGTTGTGATGCCTTATGCACAAGTTTTTTTAGGTAAAAGAGGAATGGCTGCTTTAGAACAATTAATGGGAATGTTACTTGCAATGATCGCTATTCAAATGATCGTTAACGCTGCTACATTATTTATTGCATCATTAGCATAATCAAATTTAGGAAAATATATGACTTTATTTAATATTGTTATCGTTCTTTTTTTAACAATGGATCCAATTGGTAATATTAACTCTTATCTTTCTCTTGTTAATGATTTACCAAAAAAAAGACAGAATCATGTCATCATTCGTGAAATGTTAATCGCTTTAGCTATCATGGTTGGAATATATTATTTCGGAGAACATCTTTTTAATTATCTCGAATTATCAGAAACAACTGTAATGATATCTTCAGGAATTATTCTTTTTCTGATCGCTATCAAAATCTTGTTTACTTCTCAAGATAGTCCTCGTTCAAATATGTTACAAGGGGAACCGTTTATTTTCCCATTGGCTGTTCCGTTAATTGCAGGACCTGCCTTATTAGCGACAATCATGTTATATTCTCATTTAGAACAATGTCAATCCATGATGCTTGGTGCTATTTTAATTGCATGGATCATTGCTTCATTGATTTTATATTTTTCCCAATCGATTAAAAAAGTTTTGGGTGAAAATGGTTTAATTGCATTTGAAAGACTTATTGGAATGGTTTTAGTCTTAATCGCAATCCAGAGATTTATGGAAGGAATTTTATTATTCATTTCAACACATCCAAATCCACAATGATTTGATGCATAATATAAAATTAATTCTTGCCTATGATGGAGGAGCTTATTTGGGTTGGCAAAAAACTAAAATAGGATCCTCCATTGAAGAAACTCTTCAAACACAACTCGAAAAAATCTTACAACATCCCGTCGTACTGCAGGCTTCAAGTCGTACAGATGCAGGTGTGCATGCAAGGGAACAGGTTGTTAATTTTTTTACTGAAAAAAATCTTGATTTAGATAATTTTATCTTCAGATTAAATCAATTACTACCAAAAGATATTGTGGCTTTAAGTATTAAACATAAGCCTTTGTCTTTTCATCCTACAATTGATTGTAAAGCGAAAGAATACCACTATTTTGTTTGCTTAGGAAAAATTCAATATCCTCATTTTCGTCATCGCTCTTGGCATGTTTATTATCAACTAGATTTGAATTTAATAAATGAAGCGATTCCCCTATTAATTGGGACCTATTCATTTCAGTCTTTTTGCAATCAGCATCCTAATTTGCGTTATACTGATTATGTTAGAACAATAGAAAAAATTGAATGCATAGAAATTGAAGGGAATCGATTGTGCTTTAAAATTAAAGGAAATCATTTTTTATATAAAATGGTTAGAAATTTAGTTGGCACTTTAATCCATGTGGGAAGAGGAAAGATTCGGCCTAGTGAAATTGTGGATCTTCTTGATGCTGGGGATCGAACTAAAGCTGGTGTGACAGCACCGGGGCATGGCCTTTTTCTGTATAAAGTTTTTTATTAATTCTATCTAACCCAATGACGCATAAAATTACAACAGGTAGAGAGAGGCAAAGTATTACCTAACACTACCTCTGTTTATCTCTGCCTCTCGACTATAAAATCCTGTTATCATTGTCTTTGTTCCACTATGGAAACATATTTCAATAAAAAGAATGAATCGGTAAGATAGTTTCTATTGGAAAAAAAACCTTGTATCTGTATAATAAATCATTTGAATTTGAAGGTTTTAAAATTTTAGAATCTCCTCTGGACTTCAACTCATGGTTCTTTATCCCATATTTTAGATAAGGATATAAATAATGAATACTACTGTCATCAATACAATTTTCATGAATGAAAATTACAATCTTATAACAAACATAGGGTTGTAATTTGATTAATTTTGATAATGGAATAATATTAGTTATTTATTGTTTACTAATTTCATGGGTTCTCAAAAATACAATATTTCGATTTATAGAAAAGATTAAAAATCAAACTGACAAACACATACAGAGAACTACAACATGGTTTATTTTTTTAACACTACTTTATTTAACAGGATACTTTTATATTGTTTATTATTTACTTTTTCGTTGGTCATCTTAAAACCTACATACGCTTACGCTCAACTTTATATAAGTAATGTTGCTTTTGGAATTCGTATTCAAAAACTTACAGATAAGATGAATAAGTATAAGGAAAAGAAAAATAGCAGTAAGTTGATTGATACAATGCTAGATATTAAATCTGAAATTGAAGCTTTTACAGGTAATAAATTTGATATTAATAAAGAAATTGATAAAATTGAAGTATTAGTTAAGAAAAAGGGTGCTAAAGTTCCTAAAAATGAATTAAAATTATTAAAAAAAATTATAAATAATAAAGATAAAAAAATAAATAATCGATTTGCTTGTATGACATCCTATCTTGAAAATCCATCTAATATGGAATTTGAAGTTTATGAAAAATTTTATTTTGGCAACATTGATCAAGAAGATAAAGAAGTAATGGAGTTACCATACAGACTAACTGTTGGAATAACAATGACATTAGCTGGTGCATTTCTTGTTTTTGTAGGCACAAGATTACCAATACCAATATGCAAAACAATAGGTGAACCAATGCTTGTTAGTGGTATTGGTTTTTTAATAGAAGGCTATGGAGATAAACAAGAAGAAAATAAAGCAAAAGAAAAGCAAAAAAATAAAATTTAGATTATCCTAAAAAAATCAAGATTTAGACAATTTTTTCTTCGGATTAAATCATTACCCAAAGACATTGTGGCTTTAAATGTTGAATAAGTCCTTGTCTTTTCATCTACAATTGATCATAAAGTGTGTATTTTAATCCATGTAGTAAGAGGAAAGATTCGACCTAATGAAATTGTGAATCTTCTTAAGACTGGGGATCGAACAAAAGCGGGAGTGACAGCGCCGGCGCATGGCCTTTTTCTGCATAAAGTTTTTTATTAATTTTTTTTGAAATATGTCTCACTTGAAAATGCCGTCCTTTCAGGATTCGATGTTGTTTTAAACTATTCCTAGGCCTCCACTTTGCTCGAACCTAGGTGAGTGTGGCCTATTTGAGTTGGAAAGTGAAATCTCATGCTTACCTGAAAGATAATCTGGCCGTCTCGGTCTGGTCTATTTTGGCTATCAGGCCGGGACGGCCTGAATACCTTCTTCAGGCCCAACGGATCGGTATTTCAAAGCAGCGAAGGTCTAAAGAAGGTAATCAGGCCGTCCCGGCCTGATAGCCAAAATAGATTCAGGCCGAGACAGCCTACTGATTACCTTCAGATAAACATGAGTTTTACTTTCCATCTATTGATTTATGCGTCACCGTGTTGGTTGATCAACTTCTTCAAGATCTAAGTTAAATGGTAAAAATTGTTCTAAAGAGATAGTGAAATTATTATCGTTAAATTTGAAAGATCTTTCTGAAAATGTGATATCAAAAGGCTTTTTAGCTTCATTTTCTAATGAAATTATTGTGAATGGTTTATGAATTGATTTTACCTTTTTTGATTCAAGTGTTTTATTGATTTCATTATAATTAATACTATTAAAATTTGTGTAATACTCTAAAATATAGTAAAATTCATTAAAACTTTATCGTTGTTAAATTCATTGCTGCAATAAATAGATAATACTGATTTATTTTCAAATTCTATTTTAATCGAAGTGTTTATATTAAGAAAAATATCATTTTTTTCAATAATAATTGTTTCTTGAACAACGTTATATGAAAAGAAAAAACCATCCACAGAAATTTTTTCT
Source organism: Parachlamydiaceae bacterium (assembly GCA_030679615.1). GTDB lineage: Bacteria > Chlamydiota > Chlamydiia > Chlamydiales > Parachlamydiaceae > JAUXSJ01. The sequence continues at coordinate 3,820 of JAUXSJ010000029.1, forward strand.
TCAGGTTTTAGTTTTTTTAATAAGTTTATAGTAGATTGAAAGTTTAAACAGTTTATTCTCTGTATAAATTGTTTTTCTTTTATTTCAGTATAATTGACATTTGGTATATTCATTTTTGATATTGATGGAGAAATATTCATAACAAACCTTTTATTAATTACTTTATAATATTAAATATTTAAGAAATATTAACATAAGAAAAATATTAATGTAAAAAACTTTTATCGATGCAGTTTAGGGTCCAAGGCATCCCTTAAAGCATCACCGACTAAAGCAATAGAAACGAGCAAGGTTGTTAATAAAATAGCTGGCGGCCACAACAAATAACTTTCAGCAGGAAAACCTGTTCTCCCTTCATCCATTAAAACACCCCAAGAATTTGTTCCTTCTTCACCCAAACCAAGAAAGGATAATCCTGCTTCGCTAGTGATCGCTCCCATAATCGCAAAAGGAACCAGAGTTAAAAGAGGCGGAATGGCATTGGGAAGTAGATGAGAAAA
>JAUXSJ010000031.1 GCA_030679615.1 Parachlamydiaceae bacterium
TATTTTCAAATTTTCCTCTCTGCGTCTCTCCGTTTCCCCATCTCTGCGTTGAATTTGCTTTCGACTATAAAGGGATTAACGATCTTCGAAAAGACGCAACCATCGTTCCATATCCGTCTCTCTAATACCTGGGTTTTCAATGGATTGATTTGGCTTGTTTGGAAATAATTCTTTTTTTGTCTTATTTGCTGGAATAGATTCTTTTTTAGATGGAACAGGTTCGTTTTTTTGGATTTCTTGCCATCTTTCTTCGAAAATGGTGAGATAGTCAATTTCTGACGAGGATTCAATGGATTGTGGAACAGAAGGACTAGGAAGAGTCGGTTTATTTATAGATGGTTTTATTTCGATTTTTTTATGAGATAGTTGATACTCAGGTCGATAAAGCTTCTTCTGATAACTGCGATTAATGCGAATAATAAATTTTTCTACTGTTTCTGTTTTTGCTAAAAAGTGTTTTACGAGAAAAGCAAGTTTTTTATCAGAAGTAACCACAATTTCTTGACGAGGAGTTCGAGCGTTTTTTAATTCATTTAAAATATAATCATCCGCTGTTTCACCTAAGTCCGTATATAAAATCTCTAAGTTTTCAAAATGCGTACGACGACTTTCACTCTTATGATAAGTTGAGTCAAAAACAATGGAAATATTTAAATTTAAAAGAGAAGCTTTCTGATTCAAATCAATAATAAGCATTTCTCTTTCTTGCTGAATATTATCTCGACAGTGTCTTAAGCGGAAAAGCATATTGTAACCATCGATGTAATAATGCATACATCTAATCTCTTTGAGATTCTAAGAAAGATCTTAATCGCTCAAAGGCTTTTCTACGATGTGAAATTTGATTTTTAATGCGTTCTAATTCAGCAAAGGTTTTTTCATAATCATTTTTAATAAATAATGCATCATACCCAAAGCCATTTCTTCCTCTAGGGGAATGAGCAATTTTTCCTTCACAGATTCCTTCTACGCATTTTTTGACTCCAGATGGGTCTGCAATGACAAGACAACATTCATAATAGGCTGTCCTTGCATCTCCGTCTAATTTAGACATGGACTGAAGAAGCTTTGTATTATTATCAAAATCGTTTTTATGTAGGCCAGCATAGCGAGCAGATAAAATGCCTGGCTCACCATTTAGTGCTGGAACAACTAACCCAGAATCATCTGATAAAACAAGTCGATTTAAGCTTTTGGCTACATGCTCAGCTTTTAATAATGCATTTTCTTTGAATGTTTTCCCAGTTTCTTCAGGTGCAATATAACCTGGAAATTGAAGAAGAGATAATAATTCAATATGAGGAAGAGCAAGAAACAAATCCCTGAACTCACGAATTTTATGTAAATTATGGGTTGCAAGGATAAGTTCCATTATTTCCTATTTTTTTAGATAACTTCCAATTGTAACGATTTTATATGTTTCATCTCGAAAATGGAAGACTTCATTTTGTTTTTTTCCTGTCATTTCTAATGCAAACTTAGAATTAAAGGAAAGAATGTTGTTTTCTGCATCAGCATCCCAAGGTCCGAGGATGGTAAATTGGGTGCGAATTCCTTTAGAGTCTTCTAAAACAACGCAATTTCCTACACCAACTTCTAGAGGATGGATGTCCTCAGGAGTAATAATTCGAGCATGATTTAATTGATCAGATAACGTTTTTAATTCAGATTGTAATCGTACTCTTTTTTCTTGAGCAAATTTAAATTCTGAGTTTTCACGTAGATCTCCTAAAGCTCTTGCCGCTTCAATTTCTCGTGCATTCTCAACAACTTCTATCGTACCAATGTGTCGAATACGGTCTTGAATTTTCAAATAACCTTCTTCAGTAGTCCATATTTCTTGGTTATCTTCATTTTCAGTTGATTTTTGCTTAGAAGAGATTAAAGAAGGATGAACAACTTCAACTAATGAACGCAAGATCTTCATGTCGTGATCGCTTAAAGATTGACATTTCGAAACAAGCAAAAGAAATTCTTTTGCAAATTCCATCGATGTTCCTTGAAGAAGACGTCTGATTAATTCATATCTCTTGGCAGAAATAATAGCATACATTTTTTTCACTAAATCTTTATGCTCAGGCTTTCCTTCAAGAATGCTATAAAGGATGAAGAAAGCTTCAAAAAAGATTCCCACACCCTCTTGATTTTGAAAAGGGATGACTTGTTTTTCATTTGGATTAACAAGTTTTTGAAAATACCATACAAACATTTCTGGAAAAGCAGCTGGATTTGACACTAATGATTTTAATTTTTCTTTCAAATTCGGAAGCGTTTCATCTTGATTCAATTCTTTTAAGATATAATCACGCAATTGAGCTTGTGAAATAGAGAAAAGAAGAGAAAGAAATAAAGATGTCCAATCCGTTCGATAGGCTTTAATTAAAAGAAGCATTTGTTTCTTCATCGCAACAATATCGATTCCAAGGATGATTTGTTCAATCTGGTGAGGATCGTAAGAAAGAATGAGCTCTTTAATTTTATTTTTGGCTGATGTTTCATTAAAAAATAAATCAAGTAATAGAAGGATTTGAACTTCATTCTCATTGCTTAATGAAGGAGCCTCTAAAGCCTGAACAAGTTGAGCTTGTAAATTGTCTTTCGTTGTCGTATTTTTTAGAGCAGCAGGAGTATCACGAACAAAATGATATGTAGATTGAATAATATCAGCGACTTCTGTGATATTTTGCATCGCTTCTTGAAAACGATCTTCTGGAGATAATTCACCTTTTCTCAAATAAAATTGTTCTTTAAGAGAATCAGGGGTTTCAAATAAAGGATGTTTTTTTATTTTTGCTCGGGCACTTTGCCACCATTTAGTCCAATCTTGCTCAGGAATTACAAGTTCGCTTAGCTCGTCTTTAATTTCCGATGCTGTTAATGGACCTAAATCATGTAAAAGCAATTGAATGAGTTTTACTGGATCTGCTTTACCTTCTTTCTCTAATAAATCAGGATTTGAAAAACGACGAGCAAGAAAATGGCTATTGGGTAAGGGAATTAATGTTTTAAATGCATTTTGAAAAGAAATATCTTTAAGACCTGAAACATTTTCAAAATCAATGACTAAATGTTCTCTAATGGCAGATACTTCGGTAATCTCACCGGTTCCCCAACCTCCACCATGAAAAACGATATTACCTTTTTTCATGTGTGCGCATAAATCGTACTTTGATAAAGCACCTTGAAAATTATCTTTATTTCTCATTCCAATTAACTTAATGCGTTCTTGGAATTTAGGATCATTTTCATATTTTTTTGATAAAGCTGAAACGACGATATCAGCTAATAAAGGTGAATTCGTGACTTGTAGATCAATAAGAAGTTTTAGAATTTCATATGAGTCATTTTCATCTTGAATTGTTTTCCATAGAGGAAGTGCTGTTTCGATCATTTGTCCGAAATGAGGTGCAAAGTCGGAACTTTTAATGGCTTTAAGAAGTTGATTAAATTCTTCAACTTCTACTGTATCACTGGAACTATATTCTTCCCACAAGACAAGAAATTTATTAAAATCACGGTTCTTGATTTGCGTGAGAAAT